>NZ_WEII01000008.1:0-96487 GCF_009183805.1 Bacillus sp. B2-WWTP-C-10-Post-4
CTCATAACCCGAAGGTCGCAGGTTCAAATCCTGTCCCCGCAACCAAATGGTCCCGTGGTGTAGTGGTTAACATGCCTGCCTGTCACGCAGGAGATCGCCGGTTCGACCCCGGTCGGGACCGCCATTTATGTTGGCTCGGTAGCTCAGTCGGTAGAGCAGAGGACTGAAAATCCTCGTGTCGGCGGTTCGATTCCGTCCCGAGCCACCATTTTTTTTATGCCGGCTTAGCTCAATTGGTAGAGCAACTGACTTGTAATCAGTAGGTTGGGGGTTCAAGTCCTCTAGCCGGCATCATTTAGGGGCATAGTTTAAAGGTAGAACTGAGGTCTCCAAAACCTCCAGTGTGGGTTCGATTCCTACTGCCCCTGTAAAGTATATGGGCCTATAGCTCAGCTGGTTAGAGCGCACGCCTGATAAGCGTGAGGTCGATGGTTCGAGTCCATTTAGGCCCACCATATATTATTCCGCAGTAGCTCAGTGGTAGAGCTATCGGCTGTTAACCGATCGGTCGTAGGTTCGAGTCCTACCTGCGGAGCCATGGCCCGTTGGTCAAGTGGTTAAGACACCGCCCTTTCACGGCGGTAACACGGGTTCGAATCCCGTACGGGTCATACAAAAAAGAGTCAGCATTATGCTGGCTCTTTTTTATTTTGTTAATCCTTTTTATTGCGTTACTTTCCAGAAATAAATAAAGGAATTTTGGAAAAGCTATGGTATGTATAAAAAGGAGGAAATAAATAATGACACGAGTTAGAGACTTAATGAGTACCCATATTGTACATTGTACACCGCTAGACAATGTATATGAGGCAGCTGTTAAAATGAAGGAAGAATCAGTTGGATTAATTCCAGTTGTTGAAAATGAGCAAGTTGTTGGGCTTGTTACTGATCGTGATTTAGTCGTTCGAGGGATTGCTGAAAAACATCCTGGATCTAATAAAATTACAAATGTAATGACAACAAATATTATCTCAGTTTCTCCAAATGATTCTATTGAAAAAGCTACAGAGCTAATGGCACAGCATCAAATTAGACGATTACCAGTAGTTGATAGTGGTCAACTTATTGGCATGTTAGCACTAGGAGATTTAGCTATAAGGGAATCAGCAGATGATCAAGCTGGATTTGCCTTGAGCGAAATCTCAGAGCATACAGAGTAAATTAAAACTTTAATTAACCGAGAGTCTAATGGTCACTCATAAAGAGCTAAATTATATATAAAGTTCAGATACATTATTCTAGCATATATGGATTAAACTAATATGTTAGCGTGATGTATCTGAGACATTATATAATAAGGATACGGTTAATAATTTCGACAGTTTTTTTTAATTTGTTATTCTTCATTTTTAATAAGAGAAAAGATGATATACTGATAGATATAAGTATTATGAGGAATTTTGAATATAACAATATTAATTTTTAGTGGTGCGATAATAAATTAATATTTCCTACATAGATGAAAAGGGAAGGGGAATTATATGAAGGCTGTACAGGGCGATCCAAATTGGAATTTGGTTACAGATACATATATAGAACCAAATAATTTCGCTGAATTATTTTCTTTGCTTGTACCTTGTCACCCAAAAGGTGAGGGGAAAGAACGAACTATATTAGTATGGAAAGAAAAAGAATTTTATAAAGAAGAAAATTTAGCGGCATTTATCGTATATGGCATGAATAAAGCAAAGAAATTACCGCAGTTTCATAAAGATGAAATTCCAACTTTAGTGCGTATTCTTCGCTTATGCCAAGAGATTGGTTGGTATGAAGAGGCAAATGATTTTATGATAGCGCAAGGATTAGCTGAGTTTGTTCATACTTCATTGGAATATGAAACATGGGATCTTTTGACGCAATCAGTTGCTTTAAATTATTTAATTATTAAATATCGTATAGGTGAATTGACAGATAGGGATATTGAAATTTGGGATAGAGTTAAATTTAATGAGAAGTGTATAACCGATTGTAAACATTTATTATCTCATAAAGAAGTATTGGAATTTACATTCTTTTATATGTGCAAGAGAGCGAAATCATTATCAAAAGAGCAATTAAATAGTGATATGATGAGTTTAGCAATGTATTGTAATACTTTTGTATATGATTTGTATACACATGATTTATTACGGAAATATCGTAAGTGTACAGATTTCCTATCATATTATGGACCTAGTCAGGCAGTTTTAGCATGTCAAAGAGCTGTATTATCTCAAATTTCCGATCGCTTAGACCCATTAAAGACAACGCATGTAGATGATTATTTATATGTGATGAAAGAAATGATGGAGCATATGACGATAGGAGTAATGGATCGATACGGTCATTTTATTGGAAAGCTACTATCTTATGTGCCATTTTTCGAAATGATACAAGTTCCACAGCATGCATATTATTGTGAAGAATTACTGTATATTTGTAAGGGCATTGAATATAAAGAAGAAACACTACGCAATTATATATTTATACAATTACATGATTGTTTACCATCATTCTTTAGGCTATTTCTTAAAAATAAGCGTTACGCAACGATTCATGATATTCTTTTCTATTGGTGCGATGACGAACAACGAATGAGCTTAGAGAAAAAATATAATCTGAGCTTTATTTATGAAAAATATGCTTGTGGATAAACAATATTTTCGATATGAAAAATTAATATAAATTAAAAAGGATCTCCAGTTTATGTGAGATCCTTTTTTGTTAGTAAAACAAGGAGAAAGTGATTAAGACAAGAAACAACATTCCATATAGGAGAAGTTGTTCAGTATAACTTCCTTGTATACCAAAAAAATTATTGGCTTTCTTATACAAATTCAATATGTATTTTATTGGAGTATCTTTGAAAGATTGGTACACAGTGTCTCCTCTTTCTAAGCTTCTTGTTCTTGTTTTTGTTTATAAGGGACATTAATATATCTAGCTACAAATAATAAAACAGCCATAAAGAATACTGGAAATACAGTAGATAAATAAAAGCCATTACTAATTATATTTGTTATGAGAGCACTCAAAAGAAATATAGCATTATAAATATGGGCAATTTTTTGTTTTAGTTGCACTTGAAATGATTCCATCATAATTTCTAATGCAACAAAAGCAATAATAATAGATAAAAATACAATGTTTGTATTGTAAATGATTAAACAGCAGATTAAACCTAAAAAGGCTACGTATTCAATTATAAGAGGTATATTGCGTGGCATACAATTTACCTAACTAAATATGGCAGTGGATTTACTGCATTTGTTTTTTCAAAATTCCATTCTCCATTATGTAATTCAAAATGAAGATGTTGCCCGTATGAATGACCTGTGTTTCCCATATGACCTATTAATTGTCCAGTTTGTACTTGATCACCAGCTTGTACAGTGCGATCCTTCATATGAGCATAAACAGTTGTATATAATTTCCCATTGATTTGATGCGCAATGAAAACAACATTGCCATAGCTAGCTGAATAATAAGATTTCACAACTTTACCTGCAGCAGCAGCTTGGATAGAGACGTTTCCTGGAGCGGCAATATCTATACCATAATGCATTTGTTCCCAGCGTATATCAAAGGTTGAGCTAATTCTTCCTTGAGCAGGGAATTTGAAAGCAGCTGGAATTGATGAAGGTTGATCTGTTTTAGCTTGTGGTTGATTTTGTACTACATAGTGTTTTGCTACATATCCGTATCCTGTGCCAAAACGAATTTTATACCAAGTTCCTACAGTTTCTACTACTTGTACTTGTGTACCGTTTTGTAATGAACCGAGTAGAGCGCTACTTGTACTAGCGTTGCTACGTACATTTAGATTAGGTGTTGCAACAGTATATTTTGTATTATTTTGAACGGTGATTCCTTTTACTAAGGGTTGTGAACCATTAGAGATGAATGCTTTTTGTACGTAACCTGTTTGGCCATTATGCGATATTTTATACCATTCGCCTTGATCTTCTTGAACGGTAATAAACTTGCCATTTGGTAATACATCTAAAATGGAAGATTCTAAATTAGGTTCAGAGCGAACGTTTAATGCATTAGCATTAACGATGTATTGATCATTAGAATGAAGTTTGTTTTTTAGTAAAATAGTATCTTTTTGTACATAACCTACTTTATTATGAACAGATACTTTATACCACTCATTAGTTGTTTCAAGGATGTTCACTTTTGTATTAAAGCGAATTGTATCAATTGATGTGCTTTTTACGTTATCTTCTGTATGTAATGCTACTTGATCGACTTTGACATACCCAGTTTTAATATTAGATAATTGTTCAGCGTTTGCTTTTTGTACATTTGTTTCACCCATAGAAGGAAGTAAAGAAGCAATCGCTACAGTAGTTGCTGTTAAAGCAGTAGCTTTCATATTCATGGAATAGAGACCTCCTCTAGTTGTATAGTTGTAATTTTATTATAGTATAAAGATATAATATAGTGGGTGTATTCACATAAATGTAATATGAAATCAATATAAAAATAAATTTTTTGAGGATAATGATTCCTTCTTATGCAATTAATTGGGGTTTTATTTTCTAAAATAGAATGTATGTATTGTATAACTTTGATATTATGTTGATAATTAAGAAAATTAAAAAAGTTGATGATGTCTTATTAGGGTGTTATACTGACAGTGATAATTTTATAGTTTGCTAGGAGAGCTGGTGTTGCCAGCTGAGAGTAGGCCGTAAGCCTTTGATCCTTTTTATTACCTGATCTAGATTATGCTAGCGTAGGGAAGCAATTCGGACACTAACAATGAGTCCCCGTTTCTTTGCGTATAGAAACGGGGCTTTTTTATTTAAAAATTTCATATTGAAACCACTAGGGGTGCTTGATTTGCTGAGAGAGGAATAATCCTTAACCCTTACAACACCTGATCTAGGTAATACTAGCGAAGGGAAGTGGAACATCGAATAAATGTATAACTTTATTTGCTGTAACCACTTCTTATATATAGAAGTGGTTTTTTATTTAGATACATATATTGAAAGGGGATAGAGAAATGAAATTTTGCGATAGATTATTAGAAACTGTGCAACCGGTTTGGGAGATGAGTCATAATCATCCGTTTGTAGTGGGTATGGGAGATGGCACGTTAGAAAAAGATAAATTCCAGTATTATATTATTCAAGATTATTTATATCTGCTAGATTATGCAAAGTTATATGCGATTGGTGTTGTAAAAGCAACGAATCCACAAGTAATGGGAAAGTTCGCTGAACAAATTGATGGAATATTAAATGGCGAAATGACAATCCATAAACAATATGCAAAAAGACTTGGAATTTCTATAGAGGAGATAGAGTCTGCGAAACCATCTGCTAAAAATTTAGCTTATACAAATTACATGATGTCTGTATCTCAAAATGGCACACTTGCGGAATTAATAGCAGCGCTTCTTCCATGTATGTGGAGCTATTGGGAAATTGGAAAGCGTTTAAATGATATTCCTGGAGCAAGAGATCATGAGTTTTTTGGTGAGTGGATTCAAGGATATAGTTCGGAAGAATACGGTAATCTGTGTATTTGGTTAATAGATTTATTAAATAAAATGGCAGTTGGAAAGTCTGAGACAGAACTAGAAAGATTAGAGGAGATTTTCTTATATTCCAGTCGATTTGAATATTTATTCTGGGATATGTCCTATCGTAAGGAGATGTGGGGATTTGAGGAGCAAGAACATACTACAGTTTCATAATGTTTCTTTTCATTACGATGAGAAACCAATCATCCATGAATTAAATGCTTCTATACATGAGAAAGAGTTTGTCAGTATTATCGGACCGAGTGGATGTGGGAAAAGTACTTTATTTCGCCTTATTACAGGTCTAGAAAAGGTAAGTACTGGACAGATAGAACTGACAGAAACAAAGCACCATCCTGTAGGATATATGCCGCAAAAAGATATGCTTTTGCCGTGGAGAACAATTATTGAGAATGCTGCCCTGCCGCTAGAGTGCCAAGGTGTACAGAAGAAAGAAGCACAAGTAAAGGCAAAGGAACTGTTACATAAATTTGGTTTGCAAGGGTATGAGAAAAAATATCCGAAAGATTTATCTGGTGGTATGAGACAACGTGTATCTTTTATTCGAACTTTATTAACAGGCGGGGAAATATTGCTGTTAGATGAACCATTTAGTGCGTTGGATGCTTTAACGAAGACCTCTTTGCAAGAATGGTTGTTTGAACAATGGCAAGAGTGGGAAAAAACAATTTTATTCATTACTCATGATGTTGAAGAAGCGTTATTTCTTTCAAACCGAGTTTTAGTAGTGGAACAGCAGCCGATAACGACTTTGACTGAGCGGACTGTACCGCTTGATCATAACAGAACACGAAAAGATTTATATAAACCGGAAGTATTAGCGCTGAAAGATGAGCTTCTTAGTATGTTACAAAGGCAGGTACTTGTGTGATGAACCGATTGAAAGAATTAGTTCCTGCTATTACACTTTCTAGTATTTTACTAGCTGTGTGGGAAATAGGAGCAAGAATTGTAGATGAGATGTACATTTTACCGTCACCTTCTGCGATTGTAATGAAGATATGGAAACTAAAAGACATATTATTTACAGTTCATTTACCTGCAACGTTATACGTCGTTTTAATAGGTGTTGTTATCTCTATCGTATTAGGTGTAGGGCTAGCGATGTTAATGAATGCGAGTACATGGATGGAGAGAGCATTTTATCCATTATTAGTTGCTTCACAAACGATTCCGATTACTGCGCTTGCTCCGCTATTTGTTTTATGGTTTGGATACACAATTTGGAGTAAGGTTGTTGTCACAGTTTTAATTACGTTTTTCCCAATTGCGGTCAATACGTATGATGGACTGCGTAGTACGAAAAAAGAATGGGAGGAGCTCTTAGTTACATATGGAGCAACAAAAAGAGATATTTTTCTCAAATTAAAGTTGCCATCTGCTCTTCCTTATTTTTTCTCAGCTTTAAAAATTGCAGTTCCGCTTAGTGTTATCGGAGCAGCAATTGGAGAATGGCTCGGTGCACAAGCTGGGCTTGGATATTTCAGTAAGAGAATGATGACGCAGTTAGATGGAGCTGGCGTATTTGCACCTATTGTATTGTTATCATTATTAGCTATTTTCTTCGTCGTAATTATTTCCATATTAGAAAAGAAATTCATTAGTTGGAGGAAGTATTCATGAAATTTTTAAAGCGCATCTTTGTGTTTACATTATTAATTGCAATAATTGCAGGATGTTCGAGTAATTCAGCATCAGACAAAAGTAAAAAAGAGAAAGAAATAACAGTCATGTTAGATTGGTATCCAAATGCGGTACATAGCTTTATCTATGCAGCAATTGAAAAAGGATACTTTAAAGAAGAAGGTGTAAAGGTAAATATTAAATTCCCTTCTAATCCGACTGATCCATTAACGCTGGCAGCAGCAGGGAAGGTGACAGTTGGCTTGTATTATCAGCCAGATGTTGTTATGGCGAGAGCGAATGAGCAAATTCCAGTGAAATCAATTGGAGCTGTCGTACGTTCACCATTAAATCATGTTGTATCACTGAAATCAGCGGGCATTCGATCACCGAAAGATTTAGAAGGAAAAACAGTAGGATACTCTGGAACACCTTTAAGTGAGATGTATTTAAAAACGATGGTAAAAGAAGCTGGTGGTAATCCTGATACAGTGAAAGTAGTTGATGTTGGCTTTGATTTAGTACCAGCATTAATTACGAAGAAAGTAGATGCGGTAACAGGGGCATACATTAACCATGAAGTACCTGTTATGCGTCATGAAGGCCATGAACCAGCGTACTTTAATCCAGCTGATTACGGAGTACCAAACTACCATGAGCTTGTGTTTGTAACAGGTGATAAAACGTTGAAAAAAGATAAAGAAGCGTTGCAAGCTTTCTTACGTGGTACGAAAAAGGGCTATGATTTCATGAAGAAAAACCCAGATGAAGCATTGAATATTTTATTAAATCATCAAGAAAAAGAAAACTTCCCACTTGTGCCAGAAGTTGAAAAGGAAAGTATGAAAATTTTATTAGAGAAGATGGAAACGAAAGATGAGCCATTTTTATCAGATTCAAAAGAATCTTGGGAGAAACAAAATAAGTGGCTGAAGGACAAAGGAATGACGAAAGAAACCGTCCCAGCCGATGAACTATTCGAAAATATTTTAAAGTAGGCGAATGAATATGAAAAATGAGCTCCACGTAATCTCAAATGGCCATATGCCATTCGAAGAGTTAGTGAATGTAGCGATGCAAATTGAGAGTGAGATTGATTATTTGCATATTCGTGAGCGTGAGAAGAGTACGAAGGAATTATATGAAGGTGTGGAAAGTCTATTAATGGAGGGCTTTCCGGCTTCTAAAATTGTCATAAACGATCGAATTGATATTGCAATTTTATTAAATATACCTCGTGTTCAACTAGGATATCGAAGTACAGATGTAAAGTCAGTGAAAGAAAAGTTTTCGTATTTGCATGTCGGTTATTCTGTGCATTCGCTAGATGAAGCAATAGTAGCTTTTAAAAATGGAGCGGATTCACTCGTTTATGGCCATGTATTTCCGACAGATTGTAAAAAAGGTGTGCCAGCGAGAGGGCTTGAAGAAATTTCAGACATTGCAAGGTGTTTATCTATACCGATTACAGCAATTGGAGGAATTACCCCAGAAAACACAGTGGATGTTCTTACTAACGGTGTAAGTGGTATAGCAGTTATGTCTGGGATTATAAGTAGTAGTAACCCGTATAGCAAAGCGAAATCTTATAAGGAATCAATAAGAAAGTGGGCGGAAAAACATGTGTAAGAAGTATGATGTAGCGATAATTGGCGGTGGTGTAATTGGTAGTTCAGTTGCACATTTTCTAGCAGAAAGAGGACATAAAGTAGCGATTGTAGAGAAGCAACAGATTGCATCTGAAGCCTCGAAAGCAGCCGCTGGTTTACTTGGGGTGCAGGCAGAATGGGATGAATATGACCCGCTATTTGACCTTGCTAGAGAAAGCCGTGCTATATTTCCACAACTTGCAGCAGTTTTACGTGAAAAGACGGGTATTGATATTGGATATGAAGAAAAAGGAATTTATCGTATTGCTCAAAATGCAGATGAGAAGGAAAGAATTCTTCACATTATGGATTGGCAGCAGAAAACAGGTGAAGATTCTTATTTTCTAACGGGAGACCATGTGCGGGAAAAAGAGCCATATCTATCCGAATCTATTATAGGAGCAGTATATTATCCGAAAGACGGTCATGTTATTGCACCAGAGCTTACGAAAGCATTCGCACATTCTGCGGCAATTTCCGGTGCTGATATATATGAACAGGCAGAAGTATTTGATATCCGTATTGAAAATAATAAAGTGACTGGAGTTATTACAAGTGAAGGTATTGTCACATGTGAGAAAGTCGTTATTGCAGGTGGTTCATGGAGCACGAAGTTACTAGGTTATTTTCACCGTGATTGGGGTACATATCCAGTTAAGGGAGAAGTGGTTGCGGTAAGAAGTAGAAAACAACTTTTAAAAGCACCTATTTTTCAAGAAAGATTTTACATTACTCCAAAGCGCGGTGGACGTTACGTAATTGGGGCAACAATGAAGCCACATACGTTCAATAAAACTGTGCAGCCAGAAAGTATAACTTCTATATTAGAGCGTGCTTATACAATATTGCCAGCTTTAAAAGAAGCAGAATGGGAAAGCACGTGGGCAGGATTACGCCCACAATCGAATCATGAAGCTCCTTATATGGGAGAGCATGAAGAAATAAAAGGTTTATATGCTTGCACGGGCCATTATCGAAACGGTATTTTATTAAGTCCTATTTCTGGTCAATATATGGCCGATTTAATAGAAGGAAAGCAAGAGAATCATTTGCTAGATTCATTGCTTTCTAGAAGCGTTTAGAAAGGGGATGGAAGTTTGAATTTAAAAATTAATGGTAACCAAATTGAAGTGCCAGCGAGTGTAAAAACAGTAGCTGAGCTACTTACACATTTAGAGTTAGATAACAGAATTGTTGTAGTAGAGCGTAATAAAGATATTTTACAAAAAGATGATCATACAGATACATCTGTTTTTGATGGAGACCAAATTGAGATTGTAACTTTCGTAGGAGGCGGTTGATTATGTTAAACATTGGACCATTTTCATTTCATTCTAGACTTTTATTAGGAACAGGTAAATTCCCTGATTTTGACGTACAGCAAAAGGCAATTGACGTTTCTGAAGCTGAAATTTTAACGTTTGCAGTACGTCGTATGGATATCTTTGATGCAAAGCAACCTAATTTATTAGAGAAACTTGATGTGAAAAAATATACGTTATTACCAAATACAGCAGGAGCAAAAAACGCTGAAGAGGCTGTTCGTATTGCAAAATTAGCAAAAGCCTCTGGGCTTTGTGACATGATAAAGGTAGAAGTTATTGGTGATGATAGAACGTTATTACCTGATCCGGTAGAAACGTTAAAGGCATCTGAAATGTTACTGGAAGAAGGATTTATCGTACTTCCGTATACATCTGATGATGTTGTATTAGCACGTAAATTACAAGAGCTTGGCGTGCATGCGATTATGCCAGGAGCATCTCCAATCGGATCAGGACTTGGTATTGTAAATCCATTAAATTTGAGCTTCATTATTGAACAAGCAACAGTACCAGTTATCGTTGATGCCGGTATTGGTAGCCCAGCTGATGCAGCATTTGCAATGGAATTAGGAGCAGATGGCGTGTTATTAAATACAGCTGTATCAGGAGCAAAAGATCCTATTAAAATGGCACAAGCAATGAAATTAAGTATTGAAGCAGGTCGTTTAGGATTTGAAGCAGGTCGTATTGCACGCAAGCGTTGTGCAACGGCAAGTAGTCCTTTAGAAGGAATGAGCGTAGTTGAATAATCGATATTCTCGCCAAAAACTATTTTCTCCAATTGGAGAAGAAGGACAGCAAAAGATAAGAGAAAAGCATGTGCTTATTATCGGTGCAGGTGCATTAGGTAGTGCAAATGCAGAGATGTTTGTAAGAGCAGGTGTTGGCAAGATAACAATTGTTGACCGTGATTATGTAGATTGGAGTAATTTACAAAGACAACAATTGTATGCAGAGAGCGACGTAAAGAATAATCTTCCAAAAGCTATAGCGGCTAAAAAACGTTTAGAAGAGATTAATAGTGATGTAACAATAGAAGCTCTCGTTCAAGATGTAACAGCTGAAGAGCTAGAAGAACTTGTTACAAATGTTGATGTAATTATTGATGCGACTGATAATTTTGAAACACGCTTTATTGTGAATGATATAGCACAAAAATATTCTATTCCATGGATTTACGGTGCATGTGTAGGTAGTTACGGTCTTTCTTACACAATCCTTCCTAGTAAAACACCATGTTTATCATGTTTATTACAGTCGATTCCGCTTGGCGGGGCAACATGTGATACAGCGGGTATTATATCACCTGCTGTATCTCTTGTCGTTTCTCATCAAGTAACAGAAGCTCTTAAACTGTTAGTAGAAGATTACGAATCACTTCGAGATGGGCTTGTATCGTTTGATATGTGGAAGAATGAGTATTCATGTATGAATGTGCAAAAGCTTCGCCAGCATAATTGTCCTTCATGCGGAGAGAATGCATTATATCCGTATTTAAATAAAGAGAACACATCAAAAACAGCAGTTTTATGCGGGCGAAATACAGTTCAAATTAGACCACCTCATAAAGAGGAAATGAATTTTGAACAATATAAAGAGTTGTTGGAAGGTCGTGTGAATGATTTAAATATAAATCCATATTTACTATCATTTTCTATTGAAGACAAGAGGTTAGTCGCCTTTAAAGATGGCCGTGTGCTCGTACATGGAACGAAAGATATAAGCGAAGCAAAAACGATTTATCATCGCTATTTTGGATAGAAAAGGATGAGTGGGATGAAAGTGAATAAAGCTTTAACAATTGCAGGGTCTGATAGCGGCGGCGGTGCTGGAATTCAGGCAGATTTAAAAACATTCCAAGAGCTTGGTGTATACGGAATGACGGCTATTACGGCAATTACTGCTCAAAACACGCTTGGCGTTCAAGGGGTATATCCTGTTCCGTTAGAAGGTATTACAGAACAGTTGAATTCAATTGGTACGGATTTAACACCAGATGCAGTGAAACTAGGAATGTTATTTAGTAGTGAAATAATTCAAATTGTTGCAGAACAAATTAAAAAGTTTGGCTGGAATAATATTGTGCTAGATCCCGTTATGATTGCAAAAGGCGGTGCATCATTATTACAGCAAGAAGCAGTTCAAGCATTAAAAGAATATTTATTACCAGTAGCAACTGTTATAACACCGAATGTCCCAGAAGCAGAAGTGTTAACTGGGATGGAGATTCATAATGTTGAAGATAGTAAGGAAGCTGCAAAAGTATTGCACGAATTAGGTGCTAAATATGTGCTTATGAAGGGCGGACATGCAGAATATCAAGGTAATGAAGTAATTGATTTCCTCTTTGATGGAGAAGAATTTATTGAGTTTAGAAGCGAGCGAATTCCTTCAAAGCAAACGCATGGAAGTGGGTGTACATTTGCTTCAGCGGTTACAGCAGGACTTGCGAAAGGATACTCAATTCAAGATGCTGTTCAAGAAGCAAAACGATTTATTAGTATAGCAATTGAAGAGCCATTGAATATTGGTAGTGGCCATGGACCGACGAATCATTTTGCATATAAAGTGAATAGAACGCGTGCATAGGTAAGTGAAAAGCCAGTTTTATAACTGGCTTTTTTTCTGTTTACTTTTTCAAAATACAGGAGTAATATATCAGCCAGAATACATTTTTTTGTAAACGCTGAGTCCAATTATATGGAGCGGAGGAACCAATTTGTGCGTAGGCACTAGGGGTGAATCTTTCAAGTTTGAAAGTAGGGCTACTCTCAAAGTCCGAATCCGACAGCTAACTTCGTAAGCGTCTTGAGAGAGGACGGTGCCATGATGGATACATCACTTCATCGATCTGATTAGTATAGGGGAATATCAATCTATGTTTGATTTCTTTTATACTAAGGAGGATGAGGTACATGGAACTAACACTTATTTGTGTTGGAGAAGAAAGTAAGGTAGATAGTTTAAGAGATCTAGTATCATTTCAACATGAGTTAATTATTTTTACAGCAAATGAAGAGATAGCGGCTGAAGTTAGGAATTGTGGGTTTGATTGGACTTATAGCTGCAGTAAGGAGCAGGACTTTACTAGTATTTGTGAGTGTATTAAGAAGGTGATTTTACTAGGGGATGAGCTTCCAATCGTTAGTTTTTTCACAGAACACATTCGCTTTTCTTTTCAAGCACCTATTACTGTTGTTACAAGGAATAAACGATATCCAGCGAGGCTCTATGAAACAATTGGAGCTAAGTTTGTCGTGTTTACAAATTGTGATAATATTTCTTTTTTATTTTTTGAATAGGGCGGGGGAAGAAATGATGAAGGTATTATTACTTGGAGATATAGCAAATCGTTGGGCAGTATCGGTAGAGCGAGTTCAAGAATTGGTTCAGATTGATCCCCTTTTTCCAGGGCCGTATATTATATTACCATCAAAAGATGCTTTGTATTTAGAGGTGGATATTACCGAGTATGAGCAGCTACATGCAGAATTGGCACAAGTTTATATTCGCGGGAGAAATTTACGTGCATTTTTACGAGGAGAATAAAGGTTGAATAAAAAGAGCGAATGCTGAGTGCAACAAGCTATGCACTTCATCTCATTCGCTCTTTTTATTTCATATTTAAAAGGTCATTTTTAAGAAAAGAGAAGAGAAATAAAGAAAATAGATGAAATAATAGTAATAATCTTCAATGTAAGCGTTTAAATGAATGTAAATATTATTATTTTCAGTAATTTACCCCTTTACAAGTGAAATATAGAGGAGTATATTTACTCTCATAAATCATTCATAAAATTTCCAAAAAAACCTAAAATCGCTGAGTTCCAGAAATGGAGCGGGGGAACCAATTTTGTGCATCGTCACTTGGGGTGAATCTTTCAGTTTTGAAAGTAGGGCTACTCTTTAGGCCCGAATCCGACAGCTAACCTCGTAAGCGTTTAGAGAGGAGGTTTACTTTTTGTTGTTCATTTTTTGAACACTGAGTAGAGCTCAGTGTTCTTTTTTAACATTTAAATGGTAAATTTTAACAAAAACGAAGCGAGGGATAGCTATGTTAGATGTTGTAATGGTCGGGATTTTTATTTTATTAGTTGCATCAATGGCAAGTCTTGCAAGTTGGTCAGATAAAGTTGTGAAAGAAGGAAAGCAATCATGATGATTGTCTTATCAGTTATTGTCGCAGCAATTACAGTGTATTTAGTGTATGCATTATTAAATCCAGAGAAGTTTTAATTAGGGGGGAATCATTCATTATGATTTGGGTTGCAGTCATTATTACAATGCTCTTGTTTATTTTAGTAGCAAAGCCAATGGGGATTTATTTAGAAAAAGCTTTTCAAGGTAGCAAAATGCTAGATAAAGTATTCGGGCCTTTTGAAAAACTTATTTTTAAAATTACGGGTGTAAAAGAATACAATCAAACGTGGAAACAGTACGCATTATCATTAGTTTTACTCAACGGATTTATGATTGTTATTGTATATTTCATTTTCAGATTACAAGGTGTGTTGCCGCTAAATCCAGCGCATATTGAAGGGATGGAGCCTACGCTCGCTTTTAATACAGCGATTAGTTTTATGGCTGATACAAACTTACAGCATTATAGCGGTGAAAATGGTTTATCCTATTTATCACAATTAATCGGGATTACATTTTTAATGTTTGCGGCACCAGCAACGACATTGGCGCTCGTTATGGCTTTTATAAGAGGACTTGCTGGAAAAGAACTTGGTAACTTTTTCGTTGATTTTACGAGAGCGTTAACGAGAGTGTTTCTTCCTATCGCATTTATTGCGGCACTAGTTTTTGTCGCACTTGGCGTACCGCAAACGTTAGATGGAGCGGTTACAGCACAAACGATTGAAGGTGCAAAGCAAAGTATATTACGTGGACCAGTTGCATCATTTGTTTCCATTAAGGAACTTGGAAATAACGGCGGTGGATTTTTCGGAGCAAACTCTACGCATCCTTTTGAAAATCCAGGACAAATGAGTAATATTTTGCAAATGATGCTTATGATGTTATTACCAACAGCACTTCCATTTACGTACGGACGAATGGTAGGAAATAAAAAACAAGGTCGCATCCTTTTCGTGTCACTATTTATGGTATTTTTACTAGGGTTTATAACGATTACGACATCTGAACTAAACGGGAACCCGGCATTAAATGGAATGAGTATCGAACATGTACAAGGAAGTACAGAAGGGAAAGAAGTACGATTTGGAACAGTATTTTCTTCACTATACGCAACAGTAACGACAGCTGCTGAAACTGGGGCTGTTAATACGATGCATGATACGTTAACACCAATTGGCGGTCTAGTTCCACTTGTAAATATGATGTTAAATACAGTGTATGGCGGCGTTGGAGCAGGCTTTGTAAACATTATTATGTATGCAATTATCGCGGTGTTTATATCTGGGTTAATGGTTGGACGGACACCAGAGTTTTTAGGTAAAAAGATTGAAGGTAAGGAAATGAAATTAATCGCGGTCACGATTTTATTTCATCCATTGCTCATTTTAGGATTTTCGGCATTAGCTCTTTCAACAAATTTAGGGACGGATGCTATCTCTCATTCCGGTTTTCATGGTTTAACGCAAGTTGTATATGAATATACATCGTCAGCTGCGAATAACGGATCTGGATTTGAAGGATTAGGAGATAATACACCGTTTTGGAATATTACGACTGGTTTAGTTATGTTTTTAGGACGCTACTTCAGTTTAATTACGATGCTAGCAGTGGCAGCTTCGCTGAAAGAAAAAACGGTAGTGCCAGAAACAGTCGGAACGTTCCGTACAGATAATAGTTTATTTGGTGGCATCTTCATTGGAACAATTGTAATTGTCGGTGCATTAACATTCTTCCCGATGTTAGTACTCGGTCCAATTGCAGAATTTCTTACATTGAAGTAATGGAGGGTAAATGATGAGACCGGTAGTAGTAAAAGAAAAACAATTAAATGAGTCACAAATACATGCTGTAGAAGATGAAGTTAGACAAGCGAAAACGATGGATCGTGATATCGTAACACATGCGATGAAGCAATCCGTTGCGAAATTGAATCCGAAAGTCATGATAAAGAATCCGATTATGTTCGTTGTGGAAATTGGATTTATCATTACGTTCATTTTATCTTTTCTTCCAAGTAATTCTAGTAGTATACCAGGTTGGTTTAATATAACAGTTTCTCTCATTCTATTATTTACAGTTTTATTTGCGAATTTTGCAGAAGCATTAGCAGAAGGTCGTGGTAAAGCGCAAGCCGATTCTTTAAAGCAGTCGAAGAAAGATGTGTTTGCAAATATTGTAAAAGAAAATGGAGACATTGTCCAAGTTTCAGCAACTGATCTTACAAAAGGTGACGTTGTTATCGTAAAACAAGGAGAAATGATTCCGAATGATGGCGAAGTAATCAAAGGATTAGCATCTGTAGATGAATCTGCAATTACAGGGGAATCAGCTCCTGTTATAAAAGAAGCAGGCGGTGATTTTTGTTCCGTAACAGGTGGAACGATGGTCGTAAGTGATGAAATTACAATTGTCATTACGAGTAATCCTGGTGAATCATTTATCGACAAAATGATTTCTTTAGTAGAAGGAGCTGCTCGTCAAAAAACGCCGAATGAGATTGCTTTAAATACAGTATTAACGAGCTTAACTCTTATTTTCTTGATCGTCGTTGTGACGTTGCCGATTTTTACAAATTATTTAGGGTTTCAAATTGATACTGCTGTGCTAGTTGCATTATTAGTTTGTTTAATTCCAACGACAATTGGTGGTTTGCTATCAGCGATTGGTATTGCTGGGATGGACCGGGTGACAAAATTTAACGTGTTAGCGATGTCAGGGAAAGCAGTAGAAGCTGCGGGCGATATTAATACAATTATTTTAGATAAAACAGGTACGATTACTTTTGGGAATCGAATGGCTCATACATTATTACCTGTAGGAAATGAAACGATTGAGCAAGTTGGAAAGTGGGCCGCTATTAGTTCTGTTTTAGATGAAACACCAGAAGGTCGATCTGTTATCGAGTATGTGCAGGGAAAATCTATATCATATAATAGAGAACTTGCAGAACAAGGTGAGTTTGTTCCGTTTAAAGCAGAAACGAGAATGAGTGGTGTTGATTTACAAGACGGAACGAAAGTGAGAAAAGGTGCTGTAGGTGCCGTTATTGAATGGGTTGAGTCACAAGGCGGAATAATTCCGAAAGATGTAAATCAAAAAGCAGACTTAATTTCAAAAGAGGGCGGAACACCACTTGTAGTTGCAGTAGATAATCGTATTTACGGTTTAATTTATTTAAAGGATACAGTAAAACCGGGTATGCGTGAGCGTTTTGAACAGTTACGCCAAATGGGGATTAAAACGGTTATGTGTACAGGTGATAATCCGTTAACGGCAGCAACGATTGCAAAAGAAGCTGGAGTAGATGAATTCGTTGCTGAGTGTAAACCGGAAGATAAAATTGCTGTTATTAAAGCAGAGCAAGATAAAGGGAAACTTGTAGCGATGACAGGTGATGGTACAAATGATGCTCCGGCATTAGCGCAGGCCGACGTTGGATTAGCGATGAACAGTGGTACGACAGCAGCGAAAGAAGCGGCCAACATGATTGATCTAGACTCGAATCCAACGAAAATTATTGAGGTTGTAGGAATCGGTAAGCAATTATTAATGACGCGAGGTGCTTTAACGACGTTTAGTATTGCGAATGATATAGCGAAATATTTTGCAATCATTCCAGCAATGTTTACACTTGCGATTCCGCAAATGGAAGCATTGAACATTATGAAATTAACATCACCACTGTCAGCGATTTTATCAGCATTAATATTTAACGCTGTTATTATTCCATTACTCATTCCGTTAGCGATGAAAGGTATTGCATATAAACCGATGAGTTCTAATGCATTGCTTAGCCGAAACTTACTTATTTATGGGCTTGGTGGAGTTATCGTTCCGTTCATTGGAATTAAGGTAATTGATATGATTGTCGGCTTGTTTATATAAGGAAGAGGGGAAAAAGATGGAGAAGAAACAAAGTATACTATCACCAATTATCCGTATTACTTTTACATTTCTAGTATTGTGTGGACTTGTATACCCACTTATTGTTACTGGTATTGCACAAGCAGTGATGAAGGATAATGCGGATGGAAGTCTAATATATAATGATAAAAATGAAGTGATTGGTTCTAAATTAATTGGTCAAAACTTCACGGATCCACGTTATTTTCAAGGGCGTGTTTCTAGTATTGAATATAAGGCTGAAGCATCTGGTTCAAATAACTATGCACCATCTAATCCAGATTTAGCAAAGCGAGTAGAGAAAAGTATTGCGGACTGGAAGGAAAAAAATCCAGCTGTTCCAGTTACAGAAGTACCGATAGATTTAGTGACAAATTCAGGTTCAGGGCTTGATCCTGATATTAGTCCAAAGGCGGCCTCGGTGCAGGTGAATCGTATCTCAAAATTAACGAATATTCCGAAAGAAAAACTTAATCAATTGATTAAAGATCAAACAGAAGGTGCTGCGCTTGGTTTATTTGGAGAGACCCGCGTAAACGTCTTAAAGCTAAATTTGGCATTACAGAAATTAATGAAATAGTAACAGTGCTACCTCAATCTAATGGATTGAGGTAGCGTTGTTTCGAATGAAAGGTAGTGTTTATTTTGTATGCAGATGATTATGAACCGAAGTTTCAAAGGCGAACGCCAGAGGAATATTTAGAATATATTCGTCAGCAAAATCGCGGAAAGTTAAAGCTATATGTCGGAGCAGCTCCAGGCGTAGGAAAAAGTTATAAAATGCTCTTTGATGCAAGAGAAATGAAAAAAGATGGAATTGATATTGTAATTGGTTTAATTGAAACGCATGGAAGAAAAGAGACGGAAGAAGCAATTGCTGATTTAGAAAAAGTTCCTTTAAAAGAAATACAGTATAAAGGAAAGGTATTTTATGAGCTTGATGTGGAAGGAATAAAAAAACGCGCGCCGCAAGTAGTCGTAGTGGATGAACTTGCTCATAGTAATGTTCCTGGTTCTAAATATAAGAAACGTTATATGGATGTGCAGGAATTGTTAGAGGCTGGTATATCGGTATTATCAGCTTTTAATATTCAACATTTAGAAAGTGTTCATGATATTGTAGCTCAAATTACGAATGTAAAAGTAAGAGAACGAATTCCAGATTTTATTTTACAAAAAGCAAATGAAATTCAGCTCGTTGATGCAACGCCTGAGGTATTAAGGAAGAGACTAATAGACGGAAAGATATATAAAGAAGAAAAAATTCAGCAAAGCTTACAAAACTTCTTTACACTTAATAATTTAGGAGCACTTAGGGAATTATCACTTCGAGAAGTTGCTGATGATATGGACGAGAAAATTAGCCAAACAGTAATAGAACCAATTGGCGTAAAAGAAAAAATTCTCGTTTGTGTACAATACAGTTCAACAGCGGAGAAATTAATAAGACGGGGATGGCGCATGGCTGATCGGTTAAATGCTGAATTGTACGTATTAAACGTTGAGAGGGAAAATATAGATTCTATTTCAGCTGGAAAAAAGCAGACGATTGAAGAGTGGAAATCGTTAACCAATCAATTTGATGCGAGTTTTGTATTAGAAGAGGCGAAAGGGAGAAAACCAGCGGATGTTATTATTGAAGTCGCAAGAAGATTACAAGTGACGCAAATTTTACTTGGACAATCTGCAAGAACAAGGTGGGAAGAAATACGAAAAGGCTCTATTGTAAATGAAATTATGAGACAAACAAAGTATATTGATATTCATATTGTTGCGGATCAAAGAGGGTAAAATAGAGCCGACATTTTGGGGGCTCTATTTTAATTTTTGTACAGCATGAAAACTTAGCATTTTCATTGCATATAAGATTACAAGTAAAAACATAATTGCGCCTAGGAAGAAAATCCAAAAGTAATTTTGGTTAAATAAAAGAAATCCACCTATAAGTGGCCCTGTACCCATACCAAGATAGCGGATGAAGTTGTATATACCGATAGCTGTTGCACGCTCTTGTATGAATTCTTCTGTTAATAAAGTAGTGTGAGTTGGCATAGAAAGTCCCATACTAAAACCGTACAAAGATGTAACGATAATGATGAAGGGGATATTGATGCTATATGTGAAAGAGAATAAAACGACACATATAATATTGAAGAAACTCGTAATAAATAAAGCTTGCTTTGTTGTGAGGCGTTTTTGCAAAAACTTGTAGCAAAAACTTCCTAGCATGATAGAAAGAGACATTGGTACAAACATAAGACCAATTTTATTTACAGTTAAATGAAATGAATTTGTTAAAATACTCGGTAAAAAAACGAGAAAGCAAAAGTAAATACAAAATTGAATGAAGCCAATAAGAGTAATAGAAAATCCAGTTTTATTTTTTAAGATAAGAGAGTAATTCTTTTGTGCTTTAGACTGCTTAATTACATTTGGCTTTGTTTCTGGAAGTAGTGAAATGTTTATCATTAATAAGATAATGCCAAGTGTAGATAAAAAGAGAAATACAGATAAGTGACCATTTATACTGCCAAGATAACCACCTATGAGAGGAGCCATTGCAGGTGCGAGGGCAAGTAACATTTGGTATAGGCTCATCGCTTCTCCGCGTTCTTTTTCTTCAAATAAATCGCCGATAATCGTTGCTGAAACTACAGGTATAGCCGCTATTCCTATAGCTTGAACAGCTCTAAAAAAGAGAAATAAATAAATGTTTGCCGAAAAAGCACATCCGATTGAAGCAATCGTACTAATAATTAAACTAGGAATAAGGACAGATTTTCTCCCTTTTGTATCAATTAAAGGGCCATATATGAGCTGCATAATCGCAAGAACGAATGTAAAAAGTGAAACTGTTACATTTACAAGATAAAGAGAAGTATGAAAAGAATTTTGAATCATCGGTAAGATAGGTGTGTAAATATTTTGAGCGAAGGAACCGAATAAGGCACTAATACAGATAACATATAAAATGAAATTTAGTTTAGATTTTTTCATCTTGTTAACCCCCTTGTAATTTAGTTTCCTAGGAAACTAAATTTATTTTAACATGATTTTCTCACTTGTAAAGATGAAAAAATAATTTTAAAATGGTATATAGTTAATTTGTTTCTTCGGAAACTTAGGAGGCGAACGGATTGAAGCATGCAACGAAGCAAATGGAAATACTGTCGGACATTCGTACACTTTTGCATAAAAAAGAAGAACATTTAAAACGACAAAACGAGAAGTTTCTTCGTGAGACAGGTGTAAGTAGTATGTCTTTATCTGAGTTACATGTAATCGAATGTATCGGAAAAAATGGTTTGATGAATGTAACGGCAATTACGACAGAAATGGGCATGACGAAGGGAGCAATCTCTAAAATTTGTACAAAGTTGTTTCAAAAGCAATTCGTTGAGAAGATGCAAATGTTAGATAATCAAAAAGAAATCTTCTTCCGCTTAACGGAAAGTGGGAATGAAATATATAAAGCTCATGAAAAATTGCATAAGCAAGCTGAAGAAAAGTGGTTGTTACTTTTAGATGGATATACGAAAGAAGAGCAAGACTTTATTCAAAGGTTTATAAAGGATGTCTCCAATCATTTGGAAATATAATTGGAAGAAAAAACTCCTTTTTCTCAAGTCTTTTAAATATAATTTCTGAAAGAACTCATATATAATAGAAAAAGATACTTAACATGGTGAATAATTAAAGAGTCAATATATATAGAGGAGAGAGTAACATGCTTGAAAATACGGGGTTAGTATTAGAAGGCGGCGGTATGCGTGGTGTGTACACGGGCGGGATATTAGAATACTTTATGGAACAAGATTTATATTTTCCATATGTAATCGGTGTATCAGCTGGTGCTTGTCATGCAGCGTCGTATCTTTCCAGACAAAGAAATAGAAATAAAACGGTCAATATTGATTATGCATCACATCCGAAATATTTATCGTATAAAAACTTATGGAGAAAACGTCAGCTATTTGATATGGATTTCATTTTTCATGAAATTCCAGAAAAGTATGTACCGTTTGATTTTGAAACATACTTTAATAGCCCGGAACGTTTCCTTGTAGGAACGACGGATTGTGAAACAGGGCAATCTGTTTATTTTGAAAAAGAAGGAACGAATGATGATGCGCTAAATTTATTACAAGCGTCTAGTTCATTGCCTTTCATTGCACCGGTAGTAAATTACCGCGGTAAACAACTGTTAGATGGCGGGATTTCTGATCCAATTCCAGTTCGTAAAGCGCAAGAGGATGGATTTAAAAAATCAGTCGTTATTTTAACGAGAAATCATGGCTACGCGAAGAAAAAATCAAGGTTTGGATGGGTTGCAGCGAAAGCTTATAAAAAATATCCGAACCTTGTTAACACGATGCTGAATCGTTATGAAGTGTATAATGAAACACTTCACTATATTGAAAAAGAAGAACAAGCTGGCAATTTATTTGTTATTCGCCCAGAAGTGCCGCTTCAAGTAGATCGTATGGAAAAAGATACAGCAAAACTACAAAATTTATACGAGCAAGGCTATGAAGATGCAAAGAGACAGTTTGCAGATTTAAAGGCGTTCTTGCAAAAATAAGTATTAGGCTGCGGAGAAGAGTTTCTCCGCAGCTTTTTTATATTGCTACTTATACGTTACTTTTTAAAAATGTATGAATGTTTAAGTGTTTAAAGAGTTTGTAAAACACCGGGGTTTCTTGTTGAGGAGAATTTATTTGAAGGATATTATGATGATGTAGCGCTACTAAACTATTAAATTTATGAGGTGATTGTTAATGAAAGGAAAAGTTTTTTCAATTACGACTTTAGTATTATTAGCAACATCAACCTCAACAAGTGCATTCTATCCAACTCTAAGCGGTAACCTACTATATTAGATGATTATACAGTTGTTGACAATGTAATGCTTCCGCTTATATATAGAAGAATTTCTCATAAGAAACGTATGCAAATATCAAAAAAAATGCTGAAAATGGTAGGGCTTGAGAGGCATATTAACAAATATCCTTACGAGTTATCAGGAGGAGAACAGCAAAGAACAGCAATAGCAAGGGCTTTAGCACAAGATACAAAAATTATACTTGCTGATGAACCGACTGGTGCTCTTGATCAAGAAAATGGGGAGAAAATTATGAGTATTTTACAAGAGATTAATAAAGAAGGAAAAACAGTGCTAGTTGTTACACATGATCAAAAGGTAGCTGCATATTGTCAGAGGACGATACGGTTACTTGATGGTTGTATGGTATAATATGGATAATGTTATGTGAAGAGGTGATACATATGGAAAATGTCTATAAAGGACTTAGGCATATTGGGTTTATTATGATGTTTATTTTTGGTAGCGTATTTTTACTTCGCTGGTTTATTCATGATGAAATGTTAATAGATCAACTTATTGGTTTTAGTGTGGGCATAGTAATGGTTATTTCATCAGTTTTCATTCAAAAGTATAGTAAAGAATTAAAGGTAGAAGAGAAGTATTAAAAGGTTATAACCTTCTTCATATTTTGAATGATTGTTGTAAAAGAAAAGTAGAGCATCGGATTTCGATGCTCTACTTTTTTAATGTGGTAAGAATATCAATTGATAAGCAAACAAAATTCCAAATACATATACAAGTGGGTGAACAGCACGGAATTTACCTTTTGCCACTTTCATAAGTGGATATGAAATAAATCCAAGTGCGATACCTGTTGCGATACTTGATGTAAGAGGCATGCTTAAGATTACTAAAAATGCTGGGAATGCTTCATCAAATGCGTCCCAATCAATGTGGCGAACTGAACCCATCATAAGACTACCAACGATAATTAATGATGGAGCAGTAATAGCTGATACACCAGAGACAGCACTTACTAATGGTCCGAAGAATGCTGCTAGTGCGAATAGAACAGCTACTGTAACAGTTGTTAAACCAGTACGACCACCAGCTGCAACACCAGCAGATGATTCAATGTAAGCTGTTGATGGTGTCGTTCCGAACATAGAACCAATAGTTGCTGAGAATGAGTCAGATAGAAGAGCTCGTCCAGCTTTTGGGAGTTTTCCGTCTTTCATAAATCCACCTTGTTGAGCTACCCCAAGTAATGTACCTGTTGTATCAAATAATGTAACAAGGAAGAATGAAAATACAACGCCGTATAATCCATAGTTAATTACGTCAGATACAGCAGTAATTGGATTTGAAACGATAATTCCTTCTGGTAATCCAGGCATTGATGTAACACCGTTTGAGAATGTTAATTGTCCTGTGAGGAAAGCGATAATACCAGTTAATAGCATACCGATAAATAGTGCGCCATTTACATTTAAAGACATAAGGATAATAGTAATTCCAAGTCCAGCTAATGCTAGTAGAACTGGAGCAGAGTGAAGATCACCAAGTCCAACTAAGTTTGCATCATTTTTTGTAACGATACCAGTTAATCGTAAACCGATAAAGGCGATAAATAACCCGATACCAGCAGTAATTGCATGTTTTAAGTTTTCAGGAATTGCTTCCATTAATTTTGTACGGAAAGATGTAAATGATAGCAAAATTAAAATCATACCTGCTACGAATACAGCAGAGAATGCAATTGCGAAAGTCATGCCTTCATGTGCTTTTACAACAGAGTAAGAGAAGTAAGCATTTAATCCCATACCTGGCGCGATTGCGATTGGTAAGTTTGTAAAGATTGCCATAAATAATGTTCCGACAACAGCAGCAATAATTGTTGCTGTAAATGCTTGTTCAAATGGAACACCTGCATCTCCAAGGATAACAGGGTTTACGACAATGATATATGCCATTGTTAAGAAGGTAATAATACCTGCCATAATTTCAGTTTTAATAGAAGTTTTATGTTTTGAAAGGTTAAACATATAAACATCCTTTCTGTTTACGAATAATTTTCACAACAGTTATATATAATATTCGTTTTTTATCTATTTTGCAATAGTTTTGCATAAAAAGTTTATAACAATTCATATTTTGTGTCTTAAATTCGAATATTAATCGTAAACCGATGTGTGAATTTCAGCTTTTTATTGTGCACATGCTAAGGAAAAGGAGTTGAAAGCAGCTATGCCACAGCAAAAAAACTTTATAACAATGCCTGCGCAACATCAAAATAAGCAGCCTGGTATTGAATCATTAATGAATCCTCTACCACAGTTTGAAGATCCAAATTATAAAGGAAGTGAAAAGTTAAAAGGGAAGAATGTGTTAATTACGGGAGGAGATAGCGGAATTGGACGAGCAGTTTCCATCGCTTTTGCAAAAGAAGGAGCAAATGTTGCGATTGCTTATTTAGATGAGGAAGAAGATGCAAAAGAGACGAAACAACGTGTTGAAAAAGAAGGTGTAAAGTGTGTATTGTTGCCGGGGGATTTGAGTAATGAACAGCATTGTAAAGATATTGTGGAAGAGACTGCCCGGCAGTTAGGTAGTTTAAATATTTTAGTGAATAACGTTGCACAGCAATATCCGCAGCAAGGGCTAGAGTATATTACAGCAGAACAGCTAGAAAAAACATTTCGTATTAATATTTTTTCTTATTTTCACGTTACGAAAGCAGCCCTTTCTCATTTGAAGAAAGGGGATGTCATTATAAATACGGCATCTATCGTTGCATATGAAGGAAATGAAACGTTAATTGATTATTCCGCAACGAAAGGAGCAATCGTAGCTTTTACAAGATCACTTTCTCAATCGTTAGTGCAAAAAGGGATTCGGGTAAATGGTGTTGCACCAGGACCGATTTGGACACCGCTTATTCCATCGAGCTTTGATGAGAAGAAAGTCTCTCAGTTTGGGAGCAATGTCCCAATGCAAAGGCCTGGTCAACCATATGAGTTAGCGCCGGCATACGTATATTTAGCGTCTGGTGATTCTTCTTATGTTACTGGACAAATGATACATGTAAATGGGGGCGTTATTGTAAATGGATAGTTTTCATTTATAAGAGCAAAGTAATGTTAATTCCACTTATTATAGTGAGCGCTAGGGGGGATATAGCTGAAAAAGTTATGTTTCGTCATACTATTATTTTTCATCCTACCGGTTAGTGCTTTTGCTAATACAGATCATTTAATATTAGTGAATCTTACGACAAATCAGTTGTCTTTTTTTGAGAATGGAAATTATACAAAAACATTTCCAGTAACGACTGGAAGAGATCGTACACCTACGCCTGAAGGTAACTTTTGTATTATAACTAAATTTAAAAATAAAGAATACCATCGAAAAAAAATACCTGGGGGTGCACCGAATAACCCTCTCGGTACGAGGTGGCTTGGACTAGATAAGAATGAATATGCGATTCACGGGACGAACCGGGAATGGACGATTGGAAGTAGGGAATCAAATGGTTGTATTCGCATGCATGACAGGGATATACAATGGTTATATGACAGAGTACAATTACAAACAAAAGTAATCATTTCTCGTTTTCATACGAGCCCCGAATATGAAGCGAATAAGCTTGGTTATCGCGTTGTGAGCTGGAATGGTCGAAAAATAGAAGAAGAACAAATTGGAGTACTAACGCTAGTAGACCGCGCGGATATATATTGGCAAGAACCAAATGGACAGTTAACGAAAGTGAAAACGGTATTGCCAAATGAAAGATATCCAGTGTACTCAAAACGAAAAGACGGAATATATTATATAGGAAACAATTCGTATATTATAGATGAAACAGGAGAGAAAATTCGTTACGAGCAAATTCCTTCTTCGATTTTAAGTAATATATATAAACGGAAATACAATGTTCCGTAATGGCTACCGTATTATAGACGGTAGCTTATTTATACTTGGAGTTTAACTGCAACTATTGTATTTTGCTGAATATAATACAGTACAGATAGGGGGCGGTTATATTATGAAAAGTGAATTTGCGTTTAAAGTTTTTTTAGTAACGACCTGTTTATTTATCGTGTATTTATATGCGTTTCTCGTCTTTTCTTTTTATGTTCCATATGTTGATTTAATATTGTTCTTCGGATTTATTTGGGCGTTTGTGAAAGCGAGGGAAGGAGAGAAGAGTATATATCGGCGCATTACCTTATGCGGGACGGCCGTTCTCGTTATTTTGTACTTTTTTATTATGCATGATTTTTGGAGGGGAATGTAAAAAAGCATACGATTAATCGTATGCTTTTATATCTGTTAATGATGGAAGAGAGGCAATTGCACCGTAATTTGTACATGTGATAGCACCTACTTTATTTGCAAAGGAGATAAACGCTGTTAAGTCTTTGAAATGATATGAAAGTGTATGTTCACTTTGGGCAATCTGATATAACATTGCTCCAACGAAAGCATCACCAGCACCAGTTGTATCGACTTGTTGAATGGAAATAGAAGAGACAATGGTTTGACCTTCATTTGTCGCAAGAAGTGTACCGTCTTTTCCAAGTGTAATAGCTACTACTTTTGCGCCATAATTTAATAATTTGAGTGCAGCTTGTTGTAAATCACTCTCTTTAGAGAGCATAGTAGCTTCCTCTTGACTTACTTTTACGAAGTGTGCATGTTTTATAAAGGTTAGACAATCTTGAGAGAATTGTTCTGTATTTGTAATGAGTGCACTTCGATAATTTGGATCAAAAGAAATAAAATGGCCGTTATCTTTCGCATATTGTAACAACTGAAAATACGTTTCTTTTAATGGGCTTGATAGTAAAGCTGTCGCTGAACCGAAATGTATTAAATCATTCGTTTGTATTTTTGATAAATCAATGCTATTGAATTGATATTCACCATCTGCACCACGCATAAAAGTAAAATCACGTTCCCCATCTTGATCGATGGATACGAATGCAAGTGTTGTTTGTTTATCTTTTATGAGCATGGATGTATCGACTTGCGCACGCTGTAAAGTTTGTTCAAGAAACTCACCAAATGGGTCATTTCCTACTTGCCCCATAAATGTAGCGTGTCCACCTAATTTTGTAATCGCAGCAGCAACGTTAGCGGGTGCTCCACCAGCTTTTTTTTCGAAATCTGAACCGTTTACTAAAGAAACGTTAGTATTTCGGCACACAAAATCAATTAATAGTTCACCTATACAAAAGACATTTCTCATACAATCCCTCTTTTCAGCTTATATTGTGTGATGATAAAGTTTAGTTTTGCATCTGAAAAGATTGCGATATGATGTTTCATGTCTTTTCGAGGAAAAACTCGGGACGTAAAGACTGTTGAACCATCGTATAAGAAAATTTCCACGATGCTTTTATCTACAAATATTTGTAGTTCTATCGTATCTTGAATATCGATTTTTTTACAGCGTTCAAATCCATATTCTCCGCCAAATTGATGGTAGAAGTTGCCCCTGTCTATAGAAATAGTACCTTGTGCCCGATTAAATGTAATGGGGAAACATTCCTCCTCATTGTGGAAGAGAGAAAGCCCAAAACGCTTTGCATCTTCTGTTTTAAGTGTAACAATTAATTCATAGGAGCCTTTATCATCAAGCGTTGATAATACATTTAATCCAGCTGTTATATCTCCTGAAATTTCTTTTTTTGTTGTTCGTAGTTTTGTTAATTCTGAAACTGGTTTTTGTTTTAAGATGTTATCTTCTAATGTTAATTCACGTGGAAGTGTTAGGCAATGAGCCCACATATAATCATCAGAAGGATATGTGATTTCACTTGATCCTGCCCAAGCAAACAATAGGCGACGACTAGTAGAGTCTTCTAAAGTTTGAGGGGCATAAAAATCGAATCCTTTATCAGCTTCGTAATAGGAATCAACATGGAAATATAAATTTTTAATATCGAAATGGCCTATGGCATAAACGACATTGTATATATTGTGAAAGTTTTCGCCGTCTTTTTCAATTCCTTGCGGTGAAAAGAGAAGTACATCTTTCCCTGATAATTGGAAGTAATCGGGGCATTCCCACATAAATCCGAATTCTTTTAAATTTGTTGTAATTTCACCTTGGAAATGCCAATTGTATAGGTCTTGTGATTTGTATAGTAATAGAGTTCCTGTTTTATTTTCACGTTGGGCACCGAGTAACATATAGTACATATCATTATGTTTCCAGACTTTTGGATCACGTACATGTTTTGTATATCCGTCAGGAATTATATCAATAACAGGATTATTACTATATTTCGTCACCGTATATTGTGAATCCATTGTTGCCATACATTGTTTTGCATCACGGGAATC
The DNA here is from genome assembly GCF_009183805.1 of Bacillus sp. B2-WWTP-C-10-Post-4. Taxonomy (NCBI): domain Bacteria; kingdom Bacillati; phylum Bacillota; class Bacilli; order Caryophanales; family Bacillaceae; genus Bacillus; species Bacillus sp. B2-WWTP-C-10-Post-4. Next base: position 29,359 of record NZ_WEII01000008.1, read on the forward strand.
ATTAGGCTTTTTTATATTCCCTGTATAAAGTAAATGAAGAAGGCCATCTTTTACGATAGCACTACCAGAATATGCACCGTGTGATTCATAGCTTTCAGTAGGGATGATGGCTACAGGCATACGCTCCCAGTTAATAAGGTCTTTTGACTTCACATGCCCCCAATGCTTTATTCCATGAATGGGACCAAATGGATACCACTGATAAAAAACGTGATATTCATCATTGTAGTAGGATACACCGTTAGGATCATTCATTAATCCAAATGGTGGGTGGATATGATAAATTGGTTTCCATGAATCTTGGTTTGCAATTTCATATAAAGAATGTAATTCGTCTTTATTAGATTGCAGTATTGTTTTATATTTTGACATAGGTTTTCACCCCGTTATTATTTACTTTCTTTATATAAAATGAATGTGGCAACAAAAGCAGTGATAACTGCAATAGCGAAACCAATTATATAGTGAATCATGTTCATCATGCCAAGAGGTGCAACAATTGTAAGCATCGGAATACCTGTTAAACCGTATGCATTAGCCGCCACTTGCATCCAAACAACGTAAGCGCCTCCAATTGCGCCGCCAATAGCTGCTGCAATAAATGGTTTACCAAGTTTTAAATTGACACCAAAAATAGCTGGTTCTGTAATTCCTAAAAATGCTGAAGCTGCGGCCGGAATTGCAATTTCTTTCGTTTTTTTGTTTTTTGTTTTGAAATAGACAGCTAAAGTAGCACCGCCCTGTGCAACGTTCGCCATTGACCAAATAGGGAGTAAGAAATTGACACCGATATCTTTATTTGCGAGTAAGCCTGCTTCAATAGCGTGGAAGCTATGGTGTAAGCCAGTAAGAACGATTGTTGAATACAATCCGCCGAATATAAGTCCAGCTACTGGTCCTGCAAATTGATAGATTGTATTTAAAAGGTACGTAATGCCGTCACCGATTTTATATCCAATTGGTCCGATAATAATAAGTGATAAAAAGCCAGTTATAATAATTGTTAAGAATGGTGTAACTAATAAATCTAAAGAGTTCGGAACACGTTTTCGAAGTTCTTTTTCAATTGTACTCATAACATATACGCATAATAAAATAGGTAAAACAGTACCTTGATAGCCAATCATATCAATATCCATACCAAAGAAATGTAAAACAGTTGGTTTTGCATTTGAAAGAGTCCAAGGATTTGTTAAGCTTGGGTGAGTTAATATACCACCAACAACTGCACCTAAGAAAATGTTACCACCAAATTCTTTAGCGGCACTAACTCCAATTAAAATAGGTAAAATAATGAAAGCTGCACTTGAGAACATATCAAGTAATTGGATAAGTGAGTGATCTCCAGGAACTAATTTAAACGCTTTCAACATTCCGAGTAGACCCATAAGTAAACCGCTTGCGACGATAGCTGGAATAATTGGAATAAAAATATTAGATAGTGTCTTTGCTAGGCGGGCGATAGGGTTCATTTTTTTCTTAGGTATATCGTTTGATGTTGTAGAATCTAGTTCGGCTATTCCAATTAGTTTTGAGAATTCATCATATACTTTGTTTACTATGCCAGTTCCAAAAATAATTTGATATTGCTCGGTCGTTGCGAAAGCACCTTTTACTCCATCGATGCTTTCGATTTCTGCAGAGTTTATTTTCGTATCATCCTTTAATATAAGACGAAGGCGAGTCGCGCAATGTGTGGCACGAACAATGTTTTCCTTTCCACCAATGTTCTGTATTACTTGAGTTGCAATTTGCTTCATATCCATAAAAATTCCCCCTTACTATAAATTCTCTTTTATGGAACCGGTTCCGTAATGAGTTAAAATAAAAAACAGGGAAATGATGTTGAAAATCCTGTTTTTAAAATGTGGAACCGGTTTTAATTTTATTATAGAGCGCCTTTATATTTTGTCAACGCTTTCTTGGATTTTTAATGTATAACGAGAGTGTAATACTTTTGGTATAGTTTTGTTTTCAACAAGCTGTGAAAGAGAAGTGGCAGCAAGCTTTCCAGCATACTCATAGTCAAACGCAATTGTCGTTAAACTAGGGTGTACCATTTCTGAAATATCATATCCACCGAATCCTGTTACAGAAATATCACCTGGTACAGAAAGGGAGTGGGAGTGAATGACTTTCATTGCGCCAAGAGCGATGTTATCTGTAGCACATACGATAAGAGTTGGGCGATTATTATCTAAAATATGTTGTACTTGTTTCATGGCATCTTCTATGCGGAAAGTTGTTTCGTAATATGAAACGTTGCAAGTCGGTTCTAAATTTTCAATTGCTTTTTGAAAACCATTTTTTCGATGTATTCCAACAGAAATATCATCTTTTTCTATCCCTAAATAGGCAATATGTCGATGGCCTTGGGATAAAACGTATGCCCCTAACTCATAAGCTGCATCATAATCATCGTGAACGAGGCAATATTGATCTTTATATTCTTGCCCGACGAATAAAATAGGGATGTTTGAATTAGCCATAATTTTTTGATGTTCATTCGTTAATGTTTTTGTTAATAAAATAATGCCAGCTACCTTTTGTTTTATAAAGTTTTCAATTGCTTGTATTTCAGTTTCGGTTGTTTGATTTGCATTTGCTACAAGCATTTGATAGTTATTTTCCTGTAATGTTTTATCGATCCCGATAAGTGTTTTCATTGTAGCGAAGGAGTCTAATCGGGGGATGATGACACCAATTAAATTTGTTGTTTTTGCTTTTAAACTTTGAGCAAATGTATTGGGAGAGAAATTTGTTTCCTGAATAATACCTTCGATTTTAAGTTTTGTTTTATCACTTACATATCCGCCGTTTAAGTAACGAGAGACTGTGCTTTTTGCAACGCCAGCCAATTTGGCGATATCTGCAATTGTTTTAGCCATAGTATTTCACCTTCGTATTCATAAAAATGTTAACTTTATTATAAGGAGAATTAGAGATGACGTAAACAAGAAGAGAGAAAGAAAAAACCACCTCACGTATATGAGGTGGAATAATTGTTAATATTTAGGCTTAAATGTATGACAACAAGTCTCTACACTCGTTGCTACAGAACTTTCTAGCGTCTCGTTTGTTAAAACAGCAGCTGTATATGAATCATTTTCAGTTTGACCAGTTTCATCTGCATCAGGCTGAACGATGATCGCACTTGCTTGACAAAAGTTACCTTGTCCCCAAAAAGAACAGTTGGAAACAGAACATCTTACTTCTGGCATAAAACCCCCTCCTTATACATTAGTGTGGGATTTTACACCCATTTCATGTGTAGAAGGAGTTTCCTTTTCTAGTTACTTTTTCGTTTGCTCAAGCCATTCTTTTAATTTATCTTTCGGCTGTTCACCGCTAATACGGCTCACTTCTTTGCCATCTTTAAAATGAATGATTGTTGGTGTTCCTTGAATTTTATATTCATCCCAAGGAGCATCTAATTTTTCAATATCCATAACTTTCATATCAACGTTTAAGTCTTTAGCCATTGGCACTAGGACAGGAGATAATTTTTGGCAATGAACGCAAGATGTTTGATAAAAGTATACTGTTTCTTCTTTTTTCTCTTTTAAGTTCTTTTGAAGATCTGAAAGAGAGATTTTATTTGTGTAGTAGTCAGGACCGTTTGTCTTACTTTCAGTAGGATTATCAATCTTTTGGCTAGTAGCATTTTTTTCTTCCATTTGTGTGACAGCGAAAATTGCTACGAACAAGGCGATAATAATACCACCAAATATAAGCATTTTTTTCATTCTTTCATCTCCTTATTTGTTTTTGATGACAATAAAGCTACAAACAGCGATTGTAATAAAGCCGATAAGTGCTAAAAACGGGATTGTAATAAAACCAAACCAGTTTATAAATTCTCCGGTGCAGGGTACACGACCGCAAGCTGCTCCAGCAGCTGAAAACGCTGGGACTTTTTGAATTGCATAGTGATATAAAGAAATACAAGCACCAATACTTGCAATTGGTAAAGAATAACTTGCGATGCGATAATCTTTTTTTGCTACAGCGATACCGAGCCATAAAACGAATGGATACATAAAAATACGTTGATACCAACAAAGTACACAAGGCTCAAATTTCATGATTTCGGAAAAATAAAGACTTCCCAGTGTAGCGATAAAAGAAGCTCCCCATGCGGTAAGTAAAGCATATTCTTGCTTTTTTTCTCGTCCCATATTTTATACCTCTCTTATAATAGTTACATACTAAATTATAGTATGAAGTGGTATGGAAAAGAAAGAAAAAATATGTTTATCAATAAAAGTTTTATGAGGAGAAACTTTTATTGATATAAAAATTTAAAAAAAGCGCCATTCTCCGGAAGAGAATAGCGCTATAGTTTACATTTGAATTTGTTCTACTTCTTCTACATGCGACTTTTGGGATGCGTGGTCAATATATTGAAATAGGAGCTGCAATTGTTTATCAACTTCTGGCAGTTCCTTGCTGTATTGATAAGCGTGTAAAAAATGCTCAATACGCTTAGAAAATAATTGATCGTTCGTTTGAACCATGAGAACGAGTAATTTATCCCAATTACAGCAATACGTGTAATAGAGAGCTTTATCATAGTCGTTATATGTTTGCACTGTGTACCCTCCTTACCGAGAGTTATATATAGTGTGTGATAAGTAAGGAGAAATACACTTGAAAGAATTTGTTAAGAAAAAATGAGAATGAAAAGAAAAAACGAGGAATTCCCTCGTTTTTTAAGCTTTTGGCATTGGCGTAGGTGTTGGTTTGCCATAGCCTTCTTTGTATTTATTATCGATATAGTTACGAATTTCAAGCGTTGATTTTCCTTTTTGTTTCATGGAAGCAGATTCAACTGCAATTTCTAGGCAATTGACGCAAGTCGTTGCATGGGAGTCCCAAACAACTTCACCATTCTTTTTAATTTCACGAATAAAGCAGTTTTTATTATTTTTATGTCCTACACTTTCACCGCAACCACAATAGCATGGAATCCAATCTAATAGCTCTGCATTTTGTCCAGCGACGGTGTAGATATCTTTCATTTGTGGATCAAGCTTATCTAGGAAGGTTGGAAGTGTGTCGACTCCTTTTGTTTTCTCTTGAATGTCAGCTTGCTGAGTGTGCGATGCGTGGTCATGTTCTTCTTGTTTTGATTCAGAAGATTTTTGGTCATTTGTACCAGTACTTCCGCATCCAGCAAGAATTAAGCTTAGTACTGCAAGTAAAGAAAATACATACTTTTTCATTCGCTTGTCCCCTTTACAAATGTATTAATCAAATTGTATCAGAGATTACGGTGTATCGGTTGAAGATTTTTTTGACTGATTTTTGAAGCGACATCTTAGCGAATGGAATAGAAATAAAATTGGGATATAAGCGTATACAATATATAAACCCGCTTGAGATAGTACGGTATTTAATGTGTTGATACTTTCACGGTTTGTGAAAAGTAGAGAAGCTGAAAATATGATGAAAATAAAAAACGGTAATGTAAATTTAAATGAAATATGAAAGGAACGCTTCATCGTTTGACATGATGACCAAATGGTTAAGCAAAGGTTTGGTAAAATAATTAAAAACCAAACGAAAATAATAATATATTCAAAGCGCTGAATAAAAGGAACTTTAATTATTTTTAACATCGTTAAAGTAGGCCAAATAGTACGGTTTAATTGTCCCTCGCTGTAATACATAAAAGATACGATAGCTAAAACTACATAAATTAAGGTGCTAAAAGCAATTCCAGCATGGGCCCATCTTTTTAAAGATTTTCCTTTTTCAATAAAGGGATAAAAGATAAGAATTGTTTCAAACCCTAGAAATTCCAATGCAGAGTGTTTTGCAGATATAAGCATGTCAAAAGGTGAATGTGTAAAAATGGGTAAAATATTACGAAAATGTGCATACTTCATCGGATAGACTAAAAAGAATACAACGAACATAGGAAGAACAATACCCCAAAAACATATCCCTGTCACAGAACGGAAGCCACCTTTTATAATGTAGTAAGTGACTAATAAAAACATAAGCGTAAGTTTCCATAACTTAATGGTAGGGAAAATCCAAACTTGTATCACTTCTATATATGTACGAAGAACAGTAAGGCAAAATAATAAGCAATAAAGAGTGAAAATTACAGAAAATATAGAGCCAACCCATTTTCCAAAGGTTGTTGTATGAATACTAATTAAATCTCCGTCTTTTTCAAGCATTTTTAACATACAAAACAGTACAATATGAGTTGCAATACCTGCAATAATAAGAGAAATCCAAGCATCATAACCTGCATTTTTCAAAATTATACGTTGATATCCGAGAATTCCTATACCAACCTGGAGAGAATGCAATAAAATAAATGCAAAATATGGAGATACGGTCTTTGTTTTATTCATTGTATTCATTGCTTATTTCACCTCACTATTCTCCGATTCCAGATTGTACAATATTAAGATCTAAATTTATATCTACCGCTATATTTTTATACATATTTCGAAGTTGTTTTATATTCCATTTTCTCGTATGGCTTCTAATTTCATCTCGTATTCCTAAAGGATCAATTTCTTTTTCTTGAAATTGTTTTATTAAATCTTCACAGTCTTTTTCGACATTTCGTTCAATTTGTTTTTTTATATAGTTGATATTTGTTTTTTTTCTTAGATCAATCCAATTAGGAGAGTTTTTAATTAATCCATTTAGTTTTAAATGGATTTTTACTTTTGGTATGTCGCCAGTTTGATCTATATCATACTTATTTTCCCCAGCTAAGTTTTGTATAACAACCATACCTTTATGTTTATCCTTTTTTATTGCTGCTTCGTAACGTCCATTTTTCGTAGGATTAATAAGTAATTTTGCTAAAACAGAATGTCTTTTATCCGTATACATGACGACTTTATCGCCTTTTAAAAAGGCAAGTCCTTTGACAGCGACAGAATGATTATCGTCCATTTTAATATAAGGAACATAGGCATCACATACAGAAGAGTAATAATTATATAAAAAAATGTTTAATTCAGTTTGTGGAATGTTCTCATTTCTTATATTTTGCTCGAGTAAATCAGCAATATATAAAGACCCATTTTTTTTCCCGTAATTTAAAAGCTCTTCAGCCGATCCATCTACAATTGCTAGTTGTACATCACGCCCGATATTTGGGTCACGTTGTAAGTTAGTAATAATCTCTCCCATTCCGCGTTCCCCTAGAGCCTTTCCAAATAGGACGACACGCATTTGACCTACAACAACATTGTGAGGAGATTTCGCATTTAATCGTGAAGCAATTGTTTCAAGTGAACGGGCAGATGTTGTTTGCGTCTCTGGTTTAGACTTTACACCATGTGTGTACTCTGGGAATAGAATAGTTCCTTGGAATTTTTTGTTTTTTGTGATGTCAAATCCAGCAATATGAATAATACGCTGTGCATCCACTATATACGTTTGTGTACAGCCAGTTTGTAAAACGAAGAAGATAATGATAAGGTGCAATAAAATTTTTTTCATTCATTCTCACCATCACGTTTTTGCTTCGATTTGTTTGGATTGTAGCGCCATTTTGATTTTGGTCTAAGAAAAGAAGGTCTTTGTGCCGTTTGACTAAATGGTAATCGAAGAAAACCTTCTGCTGTACCTAAACCACGAAATGGATATAAAGGTAACAAATAAGGTGATCCAAGCGATTTTAATTTAATTAAATGAGCTAAAATAAATACAAATCCGACAGCGAGGCCTAATCCTCCGAATGCACCGGCTAAGAGAATAAGCGGAAAGCGTAACAACCGGATAGTAGAAGACATCTTTACGGTTGGTGTTGTGAAAGATGCAAGAGCGGATAAAGCAACTGCAATTAATAAAATTGTACTTGTCAAAGCTGCCTCCACGGATGCTTGGCCAATTACAATCCCCCCAACAATCCCAATCGTTTGTCCGACTTTCGTTGGTAAACGTGCTCCTGCTTCACGAAGCAATTCAATTGTAATTTCTAAAAAGAGTGCTTCTAGAATAGGAGGGAAAGGTACGTTAGCTCTCGAGAAAATAATAGGACCTAGTAAATCAGCAGGAATCATTTGATAATGATATGTTAAAGCCGCTGTATAAATAGCGGAGGAAAAAAGAGAAAATATAGCTCCGAAAAAACGAATAATACGAAAGAACGATCCAATCATCCACGGTAAATAATAATCTTCTGGTGAAATGAAAAAATCCAGTAACGTTGTTGGTCCTGATAAAGCATATGGAGAGCCATCTGTTAAAATTAAAACTTCCCCGTTAATTAATGCAAATACAGCTCGATCTAATCGTTCTGTAGGTAATAGAACAGGAAAAGGTGAATTGCTATTATCACTAATAAATTGCTCAATCATAGTTGAATCAAATGGGACATCAAAGTCAATGTCTTCTAGCCGTTGAATTGCGGTGTTGACAAATTGTTCATTTGTAATTCCTTCTATATAAGCAACTGCTACTTTCGTTTTTGATATAGATCCGACGGTAACTTCTTTAAAAATGAGTTGCTCCGTTACGATATTTCGGCGTAATAAGTGGATATTTGTATCAAGGTTTTCAACGAAACCGATTTTAGGCCCGATTACGCTATACTCATTTTCTGTATCGTTATATAATCGTTTTCCTAAAACAGTACTTTCGGCACGAATTAAAGCATATTGATCAGGATTCGAATTGTTTTTTAAGCGTATTAAAATATATCCACCTAATAATTTTTCACGAATATCATCAATAGAAGGGGAGGTAATAATGTCTTCAATAGAGATAATATTACATAAATCAGAGATGTTTTGGATTTGTTCCGATTCCTTTTTTATAGGAGTTAAAATGAATTGTTTAATAATAAGTGCTTCCACGACAGATTTATAATAAAACAAGCACAACGTTTCATCTTTAAGTATATTATAAGAGACAAAATCGCTTGATTCTTTCATGGTTTGTATAAATTCTGGAATAGAACAAAGTGTTTTTGTATTAGTCTTTTTTGATTTCTTAGATGATAAACCGAACATTTTCTCACCCCTAACTTACATCATTTACTTGTGTTAGTTTTTGGGAAAGACGGGAATTTATACTTAAAAATTGAAAGTTCATAAAGAAAAGGAAGAGTGGTGAAAGCCTCTTCCTTTTTAGCAGTTTAATTTGTTTTTTGTTCTTTAATAGACTTCACTAATTTCATCATTTCCGCTCGTATATCTTCTCTTTTTACATTTAATTTTTCGGCAATTTGTTTAATGTCCATTCCATCTTTTTTCATCTTTAATACATCATCAAGAGGGGTATTGCTTTTTTGAGAGATGATTGTTAACACAGTAAGATGACGCAATTTGATGTTATATTCTTTCATTTTTTGCTTTAGCTGATCAGGTGTGGATTTTTGCATAGTTGCTAACTGTTGTAGCAGTGCTTGCTTTGTTTCTTTATTCATATGATGCTTTTTCAGCTTACTTGGATCTACACCGAAATGCTCGGCTGTTTTCTCCCAAGATTTATTTTGCTTATAGTAAGCTAAAACATCTTTTATTTCTTTATTACTAATTCTTGCAATATGAGCAGCTTTCCAAATTTCATGTCTGTTATAGCCGAGTTTTTCTAGCGATTTCACTTCTTCTTCTGGAATTGGTTTATGGTGATGCATTGTTACTTCTTTTGGTGTGGCAGCGGATGTAGGGAAGGTGGATATCCCGCATAATAATGCTGCCATAGTCATACAAACAGCGATTTTTTTGTACATGTAAACTCCTCCTAGATGGATAATGTAGAAAACTGTACACATATCATTTCCATAAAATGTGAAATACTTGTGAACAAATCAAGTTTTTTTATTCACAGTATGAAATGACGTTTTTAGAAGTTTTCCAACATAAAACATTGATTAATAGTAAAAAACTAAGGTATAATCGAAATTGAAAATCAATATCAATGATGACGATAAACTTATACATATAGATAAAAATAAGGGAGAGATAAATATGACTACATATACTTCCATCGCTAATGTGATTAAAGAAAGACGCTCTGTTCGTACATTTACAGACAAAGCAGTAGAAAAAGATTTATTAATTGAACTATTAAACGATGCAACATGGGCACCAAATCATAAGCACCGTGAACCATGGAATTGTAAACTATACATCGGAGAAGGCCGCAAGAAATTAGTAGATGCAGTATTAAACTCTTTCACGGAAGAAGAAAGAGCGAAACGCGGTAAAATTTTATCAGATCGTTTTTTAAGCACGCCTGCACAAATCGTTGTATATATAAATGAAGATCCGCGTCAAATTCAACGTGATGAAGATTATGCTGCAACATGTGCATTCATGCAAAACTTCCAACTTCTTGCTTGGGAACGCGGATTAGGTTGCGTTTGGAAATCAGGCGGATTAAACTACAATCCATTATTTATAGAAGGAATCGGTTTAACAAGAGGCCAACGTATCGTTGGAATTCTTCATATCGGCTATTTCGATAAAGCGCCAGAAGGAAAAGCACGTACTCCGATTACGGAGAAGATGGAGATTATTGAAGGTTAATAGATGAGACATTCTCGTTTTTGCGGGGGTGTCTTTTTATTATGCAATCAATCCTCATGAAAGCTTGTTCTTCATCATACACTTTCTTAAGGGAAAGTGTAAGGAGGGAAAATAATGAGAGCAAGTGACGATAAAGCACTGCAATATGCGATTGCGGAAATTACGGAAATTGCGACTGGATTTGGGCTTGATTTTTATCCGATGCGTTATGAAATATGTCCAGCGGAAATTATTTATACATTTGGTGCATATGGGATGCCGACAAGGTTTTCACATTGGAGTTTTGGAAAACAATTTTTCAGAATGAAATTACAATACGATTTAGGACTTAGTAAAATATACGAACTCGTTATTAACTCTGATCCATGTTACGCCTTTTTATTAGATACGAACTCTTTAATTCAAAACAAATTAATTGTCGCGCACGTTTTAGCACACTGTGACTTCTTCAAAAATAATATTCGTTTTTCAAATACGAAGCGAGATATGGTAGAGAGTATGGCCGCAACAGCGGACCGTGTGAAAGCTTATGAGCATAAGTATGGAAAAGCAGAGGTAGAAACATTTTTAGATGCCGTACTTGCCATTCAAGAGCATATTGATCCGTCGCTTATGCGTCCGAAGCTCGCATGGAGTATTGATGATTTAGAAGAGGAAGAAGTAGAAAAGAAAAAGGTATCGCAATACGATGATTTATGGAATTTAGATAACCGAAATAAAAAACAAGAGCGCTCTAATATACGTAAAAAGAAGAAAATCCCACCGCAACCAGAGAAGGATTTACTTCTCTTTATTGAAGAATATAGCCGTGAGTTAGAAGATTGGCAGCGTGATATATTAACGATGATGCGCGAAGAAATGTTATATTTTTGGCCGCAGCTTGAAACGAAAATCATGAACGAAGGCTGGGCATCCTACTGGCATCAACGCATACTTCGTGAAATGGACTTAACCTCTGATGAAGCAATTGAATTTGCGAAACTAAATGCAGGTGTCGTTCAGCCATCAAAAACAAGTATTAATCCATACTACCTCGGTATTAAAATCTTTGAAGATATTGAAGAACGGTACAACAATCCGACTGAAGAAATGAAGCGACGGGGCGTAAAACCAGGATCGGGCCGTGACAAAATGTTTGAAGTACGAGAAATTGAATGGGACGTATCGTTCTTAAGAAACTACTTAAATAAAGATCTTGTTATGCGAGAAGATATGTACTTATTCCAGCGCCAAGGAAAAGAATATAAGGTAATAGATAAAGAATGGGAAAATGTACGTGATCAACTCGTAAATATGCGTACAAATGGTGGGTTCCCGTACTTAGTAGTAGAAGATGGAGACTACTTAAAGAACGGAGAATTATACATTAAACATAGTTACGAAGGAATCGAGCTCGATTTAAAATACTTAGAAAAAGTATTACCATATCTTCATCAACTATGGGGAAGAACGGTGCATATGGAGTCCATTGTGGAGAGTAAGGGCGTTGTGTTTTCTTATGATGGTAAGATGGTGCATCGGAAGTATGTGTGAGGGGAAGAACGGACATAGGATACTGTGTCCGTTCTTTTTATTTGGAACCAAGTTAAATATGCTATTCTTGAAAAAAGGGAGTTATATAGAGAAATGGAGTGATTTAAATGAGCAAAATAGGGGTATGTAAGGTTGATATTACGCCGCCTGTAGGTATTGATTTTGTCGGATATCATAGAGAGACAGGAATAAATAATATTGAAGAGCGTATTTATGGGACAGTTTTTGTATTTGAAAAAGATGAAATGAAAACTGTGTTTATAAGTATCGATAATATTGGGATGTTAGTAGAAGATACGAATATGATTCGTGAGCGAGTAGCAAGTAGGCTTCATGTGCCATTTGAGCGAATAACGGTTGTTTATACTCATACGCATTCCGGTCCAGAGACAGTCGGTGATGATCCGCTAGTGCAGTCGTATAAAATGATTTTAGTAAATAATGTAGTACATGGTGCTGTTACTGCAAATAACAATTTGAAGCGATGCGAAGTTGGATGGGGTGTTACGACAGGTGATATCGGTGTAAACCGACGAGAGAGAACATCTGATGGAAGAGCAAAGATGGGAACAAATATTGAGGGTGTTGTAGATAAACGAATTGGCATGTTGGCAATCAGAAATGCTGAAACGAAGGAGCTATCTGGGATTATAGTATTTTGTACTGCGCATCCGAATGTTTTAAAAGGTGATAGCGATGAATTATCAGCAGATTATCCTGGAATAACGAGAGAGATTCTAGAGCAGATAGTGAACTGCCCTGTTATTATTGTTCAAGGTGCCGCTGGAAATGTGAATGCGAAATATCGCGGTTCAAGGGAAGCGTTAAAACAAATGGCTTACATACTTAGTGGACATGTATTAACGATGTTACCAACAGTTACATATAGTCCAATTGTAAAATTAAGGACAGTTTCAAGTATGATGCAAATGAAGTTGAAGGATATTCCTGAAATTGATGAGATACGAAGCATGGCTCGATTAGCCGAGAAGCAGTGGGGCGTGAATACGGATGAATGGCTTGCTATCGTATTAGAGAAATATAGGCAAGGTATTCGGAAGTTACGTATAGATTTAGAAGTTCAACTGTTTCAAGTTAATGATGGTATGTTTTCAGGTATACCGATGGAACCTTTTTCAGAAACTGCCTTAGCAATGAAAGAGAGTCTTCAAAATGAATTGGCTTTCTTTGGTGGATATATGAACGGATATCTTGGTTATTTACCGACAAAAGACGAATATGCATATGGCGGATATGAAGTAGAATTAAGTCCTATTGTGTATGGAACAGTTACAAATTTGTTAATGCCACCGGGAGAGAATACTGCGGAGTTGATTGTGAAAAAGGTTATGGATTTATATAATATGGTGAAACTTTAATGAGACAGGTTTTTGAACGCAGAGTAAAGAATATGACTCATTGTTTGATTTTGTTAAGTCAATGTAATTAATAATGATAATCATTATTAATTACATTGACTTCTAAAAAAAGAAAAACTAGAATTTATAAAGGGATCTTCAATTGTTCGCTATCATTTGTATAGGAGGTAAGTTATGTTGGATAGCTTTATTTCTATAAGATGTAGGTTGGCTCTTTATAGTTTTGGTGTTCTTTTTATCTTTTTTTGTACAGTATTTTTGGTGAATCAGAAGGTGTATGCAGAAGATGTACCGTGGACATCAGTTTCAAATGAGGGAGAACGTGTACTTTTTCAAGAACAATCTTTGTATAGTAATGATCGAAGGGGAGAAGATCTTGTTTCACCTTCATTTGAAGGGCGTAAACATGGTGGGGAAGATTGGGGAGCCTTCTTAGAAAATACGAAGTTAAATTATTCACCTAACATTCTTACCTATTCTGTTATAGGAATAGATGATCGAATACGGGTTAATGATACAACTTCATATCCGTATAGTGCTGTAGTCCATATAGCAACTCAGTATAATAGTGGAGAAATTTATGGATGTACAGGAGCACTAATTAGTAAAGATACAGTGCTGACAGCTGGACATTGTATTTACAATAAAGAAATTGGTGGATGGGCGACAAATGTTATTGTAACTCCAGGACGTAATGGAGGACAAGCACCGTATTTACCTTATAAAGGAACAAAACTTTACTCGGTAAGTGGATGGACTGATAACAAAAATTCAAATTATGATTATGGAACGATTAAATTAAATGGGTCTCCAGGAGATTATACGGGTTGGTTTGGATATAGAACTACCTATGTAGAATCACCAAAAGGTTTACTTGCGGTGATTCCTGGATATCCAGCTGATAAAATAGGAAATGAACGTTACTCAATGTGGAGAGATTATGGTCCAATTGAAGGTGTTAATCCTAGCAGACTAACATACAAGATTGATACTTATGAAGGGCAAAGTGGATCACCTGTATATCATTATTTTGATACAGGTATCAAAATAATAGCCATTCATACAAGAGGAAATAAAAATATGAATTTTGGAAATCGGATAACAGACAATGTGTTTAATAATATTAAAAGATGGTCTGAATAAATATAGTAAATCCATTTGGAGTCATTTTCTTAGATTGTGGTATTTAAGAATTTTAAGCGAAATATATTCAACTTCAAGTGAAACTATTGAGTTTGGAAATTTAAATGTAGGTGTAGTTCAGTTATCTAAAACAAGTATTCCCTCATACTACACCATCTTTAGGTATTGATGTAATAGTAAAGAAAGTTATAGAACAGAACTATATGAAAAAGAACTTGGAAATATCTAAGTTCTTTTTTGTTTCAAATTTGTGAAAGAAAGACATATTGATTGAAATTAAATTTTTTATACCCTATTATATACCCATACAGGTATAGGTTTTTGTGTGATTCATGAAAAAATTAAATAATAAATAACATGGAGGTTTGAAATATGTCTAGAAAAATTGTTGTAGTAGGCGGAGTTGCTGGCGGGGCATCAGTAGCTGCAAGGCTTCGTCGTTTAAGTGAGGAAGATGAAATTATTATGGTTGAACGCGGTGAATACATTTCGTTCGCAAACTGTGGATTGCCATATTATATTGGCGGTGTCATTACAGAAAGACAAAAGTTATTAGTACAAACTGTTGAAAGGATGTCAAAACGTTTTAATTTAGATATACGTGTATTGAGTGAAGTTGTAAAGATTAATAAAGAAGAGAAAACAATTACGATAAAGAATGTAACTACAGATGAAACATATAACGAGGAATATGATGTTTTGATTCTTTCACCAGGGGCGAAACCAATTGTTCCACCTATTCCGGGCATTGAAGAAGCGAAGGCGTTGTTTACGTTACGAAATGTACCTGATACAGATCGTATAAAAGCGTATATTGATGAGAAGAAACCACGTCATGCGACGGTTATTGGTGGAGGATTTATTGGAGTGGAAATGGTTGAGAATTTAAGAGAACGCGGGATTGATGTTACTCTTGTAGAGATGGCGAATCAAGTAATGCCACCAATCGATTATGAAATGGCAGCATACGTACATGAACATATGAGAAATCACAATGTTGAGCTTGTTTTAGAAGATGGTGTAGATGCGTTAGAAGAAGACGGGGCTATTGTACGTTTAAAAAGTGGCTCAGTTATAAAAACAGATATGATTATTTTAGCAATTGGTGTACAACCAGAGAGTAGTTTAGCGAAAGAGGCAGGATTAGCATTGGGAGTTAGAGGAACGATAAAGGTAAATGAGAAATTTCAAACATCTGACCCATATGTATATGCAATTGGTCATGCGATTGAAGTGAAAGATTTTGTTACAGAAATAGAAACGATGATTCCTTTAGCGTGGCCAGCTAATCGTCAAGGTCGCATGTTAGCAGATATTATTCATGGTCATACGGATTCTTTATATAAAGGTACGATGGGAACTTCTGTGGCTAAAGTTTTTGATTTAACAGTTGCTTCGACTGGAGTGAATGAGAAAATATTAAAACGACTAAATATACCCTATGAGGTAGTACATGTACAGGCAAATTCTCATGCGGGATATTATCCGAATGCTACGCCTGTGCTAATAAAATTAATTTTTAATAAAGAAAGCGGAAAAATTTATGGAGCGCAGGCGTTAGGGCGTGATGGTGTAGATAAGCGTATTGATGTTATTGCAACGGCAATGAAGGCAAACTTAACTGTAATCGATTTGCCGGATTTAGAATTATCATATGCCCCGCCCTATTCTTCTGCAAAAGACCCAGTAAACATGGTGGGGTATGCGGCAAGTAATATAGTAGATGGTTTTGTGGACACAGTGCAATGGCATGAAATAGATCACATTGTTAAAAATGGTGGATATCTTATTGATGTTCGAGAGCCTAATGAACTAAAACAGGGAATGATTAAAGACTCTATTAATATTCCGTTAGATGAATTACGTGATCGATTGGATGAAGTGCCAATGGACAAAGAAATATATATCACTTGCCAACTTGGTATGAGAGGGTATGTTGCAGCGCGTATGTTAATGGAAAAAGGATATAAGGTAAAGAACTTAGATGGTGGCTTTAAATTATACGGAACAGTAGTACCAGAATGTGTTGTATATTAATATTTTTTCATCTTCCACTTCAAAATTTGGTGGAAAATGAAAGCCTATATAGTAAGGTTTCACTTCTTGTTTTGTGAACATATAAGATAAATATTAAAAATAGGGGTTTACAAAATACCCTATAGGGTATAATATATTGTCATAGGTTATAAATAGTGACATAATGGTAATGAGGTGATTATAGGATGGAATATAATCAAGATATGAAAAATAGATTGAAACGTATTGAAGGTCAAGTTCGTGGTGTGCTTCGTATGATGGAAGAAGGAAAAGATTGCCGAGAGGTTATTACACAGTTAACGGCATCTCGTTCTGCCCTTGATCGTACAATTGGGCTCGTTGTTGGGACTAATTTAGAGCAATGTTTGCGTGAACAGTTTGAAAGTGGTAATGGTTCAAATGAAGAGTTAATTAAAGAAGCTGTTCAATTACTTGTAAAAAGCCGATAATCTGTCAAACATAATTGTTGACAGATTTTCAAAAACATTTTAATATACCCCTGCCGGTATATGTATATGAGTTGTGGAGGAATCAATTATGAGTATAAAAGTGGATATGAGTTTAGATTGTAAAGGGTTGGCTTGTCCGATGCCGATTGTGAAAACGAAGAAGGCGATGGAAGGATTGACGTCAGGGCAAGTGATTGAAGTTCAGGCAACAGATAAAGGATCTACGGTAGATATAAAAAGTTGGGCGGGTAAAGTAGGACATCAATATATCGGGACGAAACACGAGGATGATGTATTGGTGCATTATGTTAGGAAAGCAAACGAGCATGAAGTGAATGAAATTGTGAAATATCCTCATACAATTATGAATGCTGAATTGGAAGAGATAGTATTAAGTGGTGAAGAGTGTATTATAGTAGATGTTCGTGAAGCGGCGGAATTCGCTTTTGGTCATATTCCATCGGCTATTTCAGTTCCATTAGGCGAACTTGGTAGTGCGGAATTAGATCAGACGAAGCAAATTTATGTCGTTTGTCGAACTGGTAACCGTAGTGATATAGCTTGTCACATGTTGAAAGAGAAAGGTTATGCAAATGTCAAAAATGTCATCCCAGGCATGTTAGAGTGGAAAGGGAATGTGGAAAAATAAAATTTTTTAAATAAAAATATACCTACGGAGGTAATGAGATGAATGTTAAAGCATTACAAGCAAAAGATGTTGCAGAGAAAGTTTTATTCGGAGAGTTGTTTATTTTAGATGTTCGTAATGAGGCGGATTATGAAGGTTGGAAAATTGAAGGAAAAGAAGTTACTTCAATGAATGTGCCGTACTTTGATTTATTAGAGGGTGTAGATCATATTGTCAGTGAACTACCTAAAGATAAAGATGTTTTAGTAGTATGTGCAAAAGAAGGGTCTTCTATATTTGTAGCAGAGCAATTAACAGAGGCTGGATTAGAAAATATTTACTATTTATCTGGTGGTATGAAGGCTTGGAGTGAATATGTAAAGCCTATAAAAGTGGGAGATTTAAAAGATGGCGGAAGTATGTATCAGTTTAACCGTCTTGGAAAAGGTTGCTTATCATATATGGTTATTTCAAACGGTGAAGCAGCAGTTATTGATGCAGTAAGAACAGTTGAAGCGTACGAAGAGTTTGCGAAAGAGCATGGCGTTACGATTACGAATGTAATGGATACACATTTACATGCAGACCATATTTCCGGAGGACGTAAGTTAGCGGAAAAGGTAGGTGGTACGTATTGGTTACCACCAAAAGATGCAGAGGAAGTTGTTTTCTCATACGAACCGCTTGTTGAAGGATCTGTTATTACGGTGGGGGGGACTAAAATTGTAATTGACGCATTATACTCACCAGGGCATACGATTGGAAGTACGTCATTCATTGTAGATGATTCTTATTTATTATCAGGCGATATTTTATTTGTAGATTCAATTGGGCGTCCTGATCTTGCTGGTAAGGCTGAAGATTGGGTGAGTGATTTACGTAATACTTTGTATAGCCGATATAAAGAGCTATCTCAAAATTTAGTTGTGTTACCGGCTCATTATTCAAAAATAAGTGAAATGAACGAAAGTGGTATCGTTAGTGCAAAATTAAAAGATTTATTTGAGCATAATGCAGGATTAAATATTGAGGATGAGGGAGAGTTCCGTAAAGTTGTAACAGAAAACTTACCACCTCAGCCAAATGCATATGAAGAAATTCGTCAAACCAATATGGGTAAAATTCACCCAAGTGTGGATAAAGAGCGTGAAATGGAGATTGGTCCAAATCGTTGTGCAGTGCACGAATAATGAAATAAATAAAAAATGGAGGAATTGATGATGAATATAAAACAAGTGTTAGATGCGAAAGGTTTAGCATGTCCAATGCCGATTGTAAGAACAAAGAGATCAATGGATGCTCTACAAACTGGAGAAGTGTTAGAAATACATGTAACGGATAAAGGGTCAGTTAAGGATATTCCAGCGTGGGCAAATAAATGTGGCCATGACATCGTAAAGCTTGAAGAAGAAGGCGATGTGCTGAAGTTTTGGATTAGGAAGGCGTAGTGAAGCAATAGTTTTGTAAATATAGAGAGGTTGGTTATATGAACACAATATTAAGTACGCTTTTCATTGTACTTGCTGCATGGTTTGTTATTTCACGATTTTTACCAGTGAAAGGTGTTCAAAATATAAATGGCAAAGAATTGAAAAGTATAGTGGGGAAAAAGTGGAAGTATTTTATTGATGTCCGTACAGTAGGTGAATATAGAGGGAATCATATGAAAGGCTTTCAAAATATCCCCCTAAATGATCTAGCAAGTAAGGCGAATCAATTAGATAAGAATAAGGAAGTAATCGTTATTTGCCAAAGTGGAATGAGAAGTAAGCAAGCAGCAAAGGTATTAAAGAAATTAGGATTTCAGCACGTTATCAATGTTTCAGGCGGTATGAATGGTTTGTGAGGAGGGAGTTTAAAATGAAAGAAATGACAGTAAAAGAATTGGAAGAAAAATTGTTACGTAAAGAAGCAGTAAATATCGTGGACGTACGTGAAGTAGAAGAAGTAGCCGAAGGAAAAATTCCAGAAGCGTGTAATATTCCACTAGGACTATTAGAGTTTCGTATGCATGAGTTGGATAAAAAGAAAGAGTATATTATCGTTTGTCGTTCTGGCGGAAGAAGTGCACGAGCAGTTCAGTTTTTAGAGAGCTACGGTTTTCAAGCAATTAATATGGTAGGTGGTATGTTAGCATGGGAAGGTAAAGTCGTATAGTACAGGGATACATGATTTGAGCCTTTTTATAAATGATAAAATACCCCTATAGGTAATCGGAGGGAGAACAACATGGAACAACAGAAGAAAACAACAATCGTTTTATTTAGCGGAGATTATGATAAAGCAATGGCTGCTTATATTATTGCAAATGGTGCAGCGGCGTATGATCAAGAGGTAACTATTTTTCATACTTTTTGGGGATTAAATGCTTTAAGGAAAGATGAGCATGTGAAGGTAAAGAAAACTTTTATAGAAAAAGTGTTTGGAAAAATGATGCCACGCGGTGCGGATAAGATGGGATTATCAAAAATGAATTTTGCAGGTATGGGACCAAAGATGATTAAAGGTATTATGAAAAAACATAATGCGATGCCTTTACCAGATTTAATCGATTTGGCGAAAGAACAGGGGATTAAACTTGTCGCTTGTCAAATGACAGTAGATTTATTAGGGTTAAAAGAGGAAGAGATTATGGAAGGGGTAGAGTTTGCAGGAGTAGGAGCTTATTTAGCAGATGCTTCGGATGGGAATGTAAACTTATTCATTTAATTCATCTTCTTTCTAGAAGGGAGGGGATGTAAGATGAGCTTAGTCGTATTACTTTTTATAATTGGATTTATAGGATCGTTTATATCAGGAATGGTTGGAATTGGCGGTGCGATTATTAATTATCCGATGATCTTATACATTCCGGTATTGCTAGGATTTTCTGGCTATACATCACATGAAGTGAGCGGTATTACAGCGGTACAAGTATTCTTTGCAACTTTTGCAGGCGCTTGGGCATACCGGAAAAGTAATGACATGAATAAAACGTTAGTTATGTATATGGGAGCTAGTATATTAATAGGAAGCTTCATAGGGAGTTTCGGTGCTAATATATTAGAGGAACATACAGTCAATGTTGTTTATGCAGCATTAGCTACAATTGCAGCTATTATGATGTTTGTACCGAAACAAAATAATAGTGGAGATGTGAAGTATAATAAATGGTTAGCAAGCTTGTTAGCGTTCGTTGTAGGGGGAGCTTCAGGCATTATAGGAGCTGGAGGTTCGTTCCTTTTAGTTCCCATTATGCTAGTTATTTTAAAATTACCACTGCGCATGACGATCGCAACATCTATCGCTATTACGTTTATTTCCTCAATAGGGATTACTACAGGAAAAATGGTTACTGGGCAAGTAGTTATCATTCCAGCTCTAATTATTGCGGTTGCCAGTATATTTGCTGCGCCACTTGGAGCACGAGTCGGGAAGAGGCTAAATCAAAAAGTACTGCAATATGTATTGTCCACTTTAATTGTAGGCACTGCTGTTAAAATGTGGATCGATATGATATCAAAATAAAAGGATGGTGCTGCTTACAGCCCATCCTTTTATTTATTGCCCGTAAACCTAACGGATTATAGTTTTACTTTATGCCCAAATAACTTTCATTAAGTTTTTATATTCGTCATTTGCTAATTTATATAGCATTCTCGTATGTTCAAAGACAAGTGCTGGATTAAAGTTTGGTTCTGAGAATGCAAGAGATGTTGAAATATCAATTGCATTTTGCTTATTTAATGTGAATTTTGCAAAGCGATAAGATGTATTTAATTCATTGATGACATGTAAAATATCATTTGTTGATGTTGCATCAGGCACGTGAGCAACATTGAAGCAGTATATATCCACCGTAGGATGTTCGTTTTGGAAAGCAGCGATAAGTTGAATCTTTGCGCCAGCTTCAGTCTCTAATCCTACTGAAAAATGAACAGAGCCATCATTTTCATCTATATTTTCTTCCATGTATATATCGTTAGATTTTAAGTAGTCTTTAAAATCTGAGATGTTATGTTTTACTGCAGCTTTCATATGTATGAGCCCCCTGATAATTGGAATAGATTGCTACTATTTATTATAATTTAAAAATATTAAAAAAGATAGTTAGAAAGTTCTGATTTTTATATTTGGAAGAATAAAAAGAAGCGGTCCTCTACCTCCATAGAGAACCGCTTCTATATTATTCATTGTCATTAGACGATGTTTCTGTATCTTCACTGCTATTTTTGTTCTTATTTTTCACTTCATTGTTATTTGATTCGCGTTCACTTGAATTTTCAGACTTAGATTCTTTTGTCTTTTTCGAATCAGAGTTTGAGTCAGACTTTGTATATGCAGGTAGCCCAAGATGAGTACGAAGTTCATTTGTAACATTAGCTAATTCTTTTTTATCTGGATTGTAGTAGTAAGTTCGACCACCACCAGCAGATTTGCTACAAGTATCGTCACCTTTTGCCATGTAGCAATCATCACCTTGGATTTGTAATTTCTCAATTTCCGAATCCGATCCATATTTATAGAATGAAAGCATATCATCAAATGTTAAGTTTGTAACGAATTGTCCGTTAATATCATCAATAATGTTGCCAACTTTTGTTACAGAACCAACACTTGTTAGTTTCTTTAAAATAGCCTCGATAACGAGTTGTTGACGTTGTCCACGCATTGCATCACTATCGATGTGCCTTGTTCTAGCAAGAGCAAGAGCTTCTTCGCCATTTAGCTTTTGAACACCTTTTTCTAGATGAATAGCCTCAGCATTATCATTGCTATCTTGCTCAGTAAATTCAACTGGTACATCAACTTCAACACCGCCCAAGTCATCGACGATTTTTATAAATGATTTAAAGTTGAATTTTACAAAATAATCGACAGGAACATTCATTAATTTTTCAACTGCATCAATGCTTGCTTGTGGTCCACCATTTTTTCCGTTTTTAGCAGAACCGAATGCATGAGCGTGTGTAATTTTATCTTTTTTCTTTTCTATTGGAATATAAGTATATGTGTCACGTGGGATACTTAATAGTTTAACAGTTTTGCTATCTTTATTAAATGTTGCAAGTAAAAGCGCGTCTGTTCTTATAGCTTCACCATATTCTTTTCCACGGACATCGCTTTCATCGACACCCATTATTAAAACAGAGACATTGTTTGTAATAGGTTTTACAGCCTTATCACGTAAATCAGATTTATCACCGCGTGCTAAATCGTGTGCGGCATTTCGAACAGCAGAAGATGCTTTATTTACTAAAAACCAAGTATAACCGCCGCCTATTAATAAAACGAATAGTATAGCGCTTATAATAATTTTTATTTTTTTCTTATTTTTTTTCGGTTTATTGCGTGTATTTTCTTGCAAAGATGGGTTTTGCTCCATTTCCTGTACTCCTTCATTTGGATTGAAATACGACACTCATATCCACTTATTATAATGAAATTTAGCGAAAAAAAACATTACAAAACATTTACATTTCGTAAAAATTCAATATATTTATAAAAAGTCAGATTTTCTATATATTATTTGTCAGATGTAGAATAAGTATAAGGGCTTTTAGTAGAAATGAAAATATATATTATGAGAAAGTGATAGGGAAGTAAGATTTGTTGAAATATAGCCAAGAAGAAATGAGTAAGCTTACTTATTTCTTCTATATAATAAAGAAGAATTTGACGGATAAAGGAGAGAGCATAATGAATCATACATCATTCCGAGCAATCGTTGTGAATGAAACGGAAAATCATCAGTTTGTAAGTAAAGTTGTTGAGAGAGAAGTAAGTAGTTTACCTGAGGGAGACGTAATCATACAAGTTCATTATTCTTCATTAAATTATAAAGATGCTCTTTCAGCTACTGGTAATAAAGGTGTTACGAGAACATATCCTCATACGCCGGGAATTGATGCTGCAGGAGAGGTTGTGAGTAGTGAAGATAACTCTTTTAAGGTAGGAGATCAAGTTATTGTAACGGGATATGACTTAGGTATGAATACCTCTGGTGGTTTCGGAGAATATATTCGCGTGCCATCATCTTGGGTCGTGCCTTTACCAGAAGGAATGTCATTAAGGGAAAGTATGATGTATGGGACAGCAGGTTTTACTGCGGCTTTGTCGGTATATAAGCTTATTGGAGCAGGAATCAAGCCTAATATGGGAGATGTTTTAGTAACGGGTGCTACAGGCGGCGTAGGGAGTGTAGCTGTTAGTATATTAAGTAAGTTAGGGTTTAACGTAGTAGGAGCGACAGGAAAAATGGAAGAGAAAGATATGCTACTACGTCTAGGAGCAAAAAAAGTAATTCATCGCGCGGAATTGAATGATGAATCAGGAAGACCGATGTTAAAAGGGATATACGCCGGAGTTATTGATACTGTAGGTGGACGTATGTTAGAAACAGCTTTAAAAACAGTAAAGTATGGTGGTTGTGTAACGACATGCGGTAATGTGGCAGGTCAGGAACTACAAACAACGGTATATCCGTTTATTTTACGGGGCATAAGCCTTTTAGGGGTAGATTCCGTGCAATGTCCAGTAGATGTGAGAAGAGATGTTTGGACGCTTTTAGCGAATGAATGGGGAAATAAAGAGTTACTATCTTATACAGAAGAATGTACATTAGAAGAATTAGAGAAGAAGTTTACACTTATATTGCAAGGAAAGTTAAAAGGAAGAACAGTTGTTAAAATATAAATAAGAAAGAGACGCTTAAGTTAGCGTCTCTTTCTTATTATAATGATTGTTTTAAATTGATTTTTCCTTGTTCGCCTAAAACACCGTCAGCGATATTTACAGCGTGATCGCCAATGCGCTCTAAGTTACTTACCATATCGACGAAGATGATACTTGCATCACCTGAACAGCTGCGTTCGTTTAGACGTAATACGTGACGTTTACGAAGAACACGTTCCATTTGGTCGATTTTGCGTTCTTTTGCAATAACAGTTTGAGCTAGTTCAGTATCGAAGTTTGTTAAAGCTTCAACTGAGTCTTGCAGTGTTGAAATTGTTAACTCAAGCATTTCGTTTAATTCAGCTAATGCTTCATCTGATAGTGAAACACGGTTTGAAATTTGGAAATCTACAAGTTCTACAAGGTTTTCTACATGATCACCGACACGTTCAATATCTCCAACAACACCTGCTAAAACAGAATGTTTTTCAGAATCCGTAGGTGAAAGTGGCTTTTCTGATAGTAAAACTAAATACTCGGTAATTTTTTTATCTAAATTGTTAATAGCTCCTTCTAATTGAGTAGCCATGTTTGCGTGTTTTTTGTCTTGTGTATTTAAAAATTGATTTGCTTCTTTTAATCCATGTAATGAGAACTCAGCCATACGGATAATCTCTTTTTGAGCTTCAGTTAAAGCGATGGCTGGAGATTGTTCAATAAAGATTGGATTTAAATGTTGTGGTTTGAAGTCAATCGCTGCATCTTCACCACGAATAATTTTTGTTACGATCCATGCTAACACTGCAATGAACGGGAATTGAATGATTGTATTTGTTACGTTAAATGTTCCGTGTGCAAATGCAATAGTCATTTCTGGATTCAAGTTTAATGATGTTTGGAAATATTGAATTAAACTTGTAAATGGTACTAATAAAATTGTAAAGATAATTGTACCGATAATATTAAAGATAACGTGAACTAATGCTGCACGTCTTGCGGCAATAGAAGTACCGATTGCTGCTAATACAGCTGTAATTGTTGTACCGATGTTATCACCGAATAATACAGGAAGAGCTGCTTGTAAATCGATTGCACCTTGACCGAATAGTTCTTGTAAAATACCAATAGTTGCACTTGAACTTTGTACAATTAAAGTAAAGACTGTACCAACAACAATTCCTAAAATTGGATTATCACTCATGCTAACTGTTAATTCTTGGAATGATTCTAAAGAACGAAGAGGTTTCATACCTGCGCTCATTAATTCTAAACCGAAGAATAACATACCAAAACCGAATACAACTTGACCTACAGAATGTACTTTTTTATTTTTAAAGAAGAATAGTAAGATTGCTCCAATTGCCATAACTGGGAGAGCATATTCTCCGATTTTAATTCCGATAATAAATGCAGTAACTGTCGTACCGATGTTTGCACCCATAATAACACCGATTGCTTGTCTTAATGTCATAAATCCGGCACTTACAAGTCCGACTGTTAAAGCAGTTGTTCCTGAACTGGATTGGATTAATACCGTAACTAACATACCTGCTAGTACACCCATAAGTGGGTTTGTTGTAAAACGATCTAGAATATCGCGAAGACGATCTCCAGCTGCTTGTTGCAGTCCATCGCCCATGTATTTAATCCCGAATAAGAAAATACCTAATCCACCAATGAACTGGAAGATCATATCTTGAACATTATATTCCACGCATTCCACTCCTTAAATTTCATGTACGATGTAATTATTAACTGAACCTTGAGGCACTGTAAACGGTTTGCTAGTAAAATTTACACTAAATTTACAAAGAGAAGAAAAGTTTACAATCCCTTAAAGAAACAGCTGTGTTTTATTGGTTTTCATCTTGTATAAATCTTAATCTTGTAAAGAAATCACACTTTTTAGAATAATATTGTTCAGTCGAATATTAAGGAAAGCGTCTGCGAGTTCATCGTATATTTTTTGATGAAAGTTAAAAAAATATGTAGGAAAATGCATGTAGTTTTATAACAGCAAAACGTGGGGAAATAATTCTTTTAACACGATAAAAAAGCCACTGAATTATCCAGCAGCTTTTTCCGTGTTTTTATCGCCATGCTTTTGTTTTCTTATGCTTGTAATGTAAATGAAGAGAAAAGCAATAAGTAATAGAGAGGAGTAACGATATACAGTTGCATAGTTTGTAAAATGAGCAATAAATCCAAATATAATCGCTCCAGCGCCGATTCCAAGGTCAAATGCGGAGAAGAATGTAGCCGTTGCTACGCCGCGTCGATGCGGTGCTACGCGGTCAATCATCCATGCTTGTAGTGCAGGTTGGATCGCTCCAAAACCACTTCCGTAACATGCTGCAGCAATAATTAAGCTCGGAATTGTCGTCGTATACGACAATAAAATAATGCCTGTAAACGTTATAATAACTCCCGGAATGATGACGAATGTATGGCCTTTCGCATCATATAGCTTTCCAGAGAATGGACGAGTTACAGCGATTGCTAGTGCGTTACATAAAAAGAAGAGACTAATATCAGCTATGCCGACTTCTGTAGCAAATAGAGTGATAAAACTTCCGATTCCTCCGTACATTAATGTAATACATAATATTAATAATGAAGGAAGTAAAGCTTTACGCTCAATAAATCCATCGAGAAAAGTACTAGATGATTGTTGTGGAGGTTGTTTCGATTTTTGGATTTGAAGTAGTTTCGTTAATATTAATGAAACAATTGTGCACGATAATGCACATAAAAAAAGAATTGTGAAGTTATATGTTTGCATAAGCCATAGTCCGATAAGTGGACCGAGGGCCATTGCAATTGTTCCAGAAAGGCCAAAATATCCCATGCCTTCTCCGCGGCGAGCTGAGGGAATTAAATCAGAAACGACAGTTCCATATGTAGTCGTTGTAATACCGAAACCAGCTCCGTGTAAAATACGAACAGCAAGCAAGAGAAAGATAGTTGAGGCGAAAAGGTAACTGCCCATAGCGAGCAAACAGATAGCAGTACCGATCATTAAAATGATTTTTTTATTGAATTTTTGCAAGGCGTTCCCAGTTAGCGGTCTAACAAAAAGTGCCGCAACGGTAAACATGCCGACAACAAATCCGATATTGGAACTTGTGCCACCAATTTCTTTCACATAAACAGGTAAGGTTGGAATTAACATTTGAAACCCTAAAAACATACATAAGTTTGCAAAAATTAAAGCAACAAACTCTTTCGTCCATAACGGTTCTCGTTTTACGAGTATTGCTTCTCCCATATATTCATCCCCTATATAAAATTTTCTCTTTTCTTTCGAGTATATGTATTGGCCAATGCAACAGTCAAGGAAGGCGTCTTGAAAATGGATAACAATTTTTAAGATGAAAAACTGACAAATTTGTGTAAAAGCTACACAACTATGAAAAAAAGATGTAAAGTATAGATGTATAGACTTGTAGGTGTTAAGAATGATAGAAATTGTTTTTTCTTTAAAGAAAGCGGATTCAAAAGAGTAGTGAAGAAGAAGGGGATATATACTTTTTCACTACATATATTTGAAAAGGTTTACAATATGATGAAGAAAGAGGCGTGTACATATGAGACGATTAGGTATTTCTATTTATCCAGAACATTCAACAGTAGAGAAAGATAAGGAGTATTTAACATTAGCAAGTAAATATGGATTTACACGTGTGTTCACATGTTTATTATCTGTGGATGGAGAAAAAGAGAAAATTATAGAAGAATTTAAAGAAACGATCTCTCATGCGAATGCATTAGGGTTCCAAGTATTAGTTGATATTAGTCCGTCTGTTTTTGAACAATTAGGTATTTCGTATAATGATTTATCATTCTTCCATGAATTAGGTGCGTACGGTATTCGTTTAGATGTCGGTTTCTCAGGATTAGAAGAATCAATTATGACTTATAATCCGTATGGTTTGAAAATTGAGATTAATATGAGCAATGGTACGAAGTATGTAGATAACATTATGAGTCATAGACCAAATCGTGAAAATTTAATTGGTTGTCATAATTTTTATCCGCATCGTTATTCAGGATTATCATACGATCATTTCATTAAATGCTCGAAACAATTTAAAGATTACGGTATGAGAACGGCAGCTTTTATTTCATCATTTGATGCAACATACGGACCTTGGCCAGTAACAGAAGGGTTATGTACATTAGAGCAGCATCGTGAATTACCGATGACAACACAGGCGAAACATTTATTCGCGACGGAATTAATTGATGATGTTATTATTGCAAACGCATATGCGTCAGAAGAAGAATTACAAGCACTAGGTGCATTAAATAAAGAGAAACAAACATTTGATATAGAAATATATGATACAACGACAGAACTAGAAAGAATTATCGTATTAAACGAACCACATTTTTATCGCGGAGATGTATCTGAATATATGATTCGTTCTACACAAAGTCGTGTGAAATATAAAAAAGAAGAGTTTAAACCTCATAATACGCGTGAAATTAAGCGTGGGGATTTATTAATTGATAATGAACAATATGGCCAGTATAAAGGCGAATTACAAATTGCATTAAAAGATATGGTGAATACAGGAAAAACAAATGTAGTTGGTCGAATTGTAGAAGAAGAGATTTTCTTACTAGACTATTTACAAGCATGGGATAAATTCGGATTCACATTAAAGAAATAGAGAGAATATAAAGGGGAAAAACTACTGATTTCAGCAGCTTTTCCCCCTTTATATATAAAGAGCGAGAGGAAGAGCTATGACAAAGGTGCATCAGCGATTAATTTCTATTTTAGAGGAATTTTTAGAAGAGAAATCGATGTTAAATCGAGCTTTTTTAGCGGGCCGTTTACATGTATCAACGAAGACGATTCAAAAGGATATAAAATTATTAAATGATATATTGGAAGAAAACGGAGCGAAAATCGAATCGCAAAGAGGGAATGGGTACGAATTAGAAATTATACAAAAGAAGAAATTTGAAGACTTTTGTGTGAGTCTATTTCAAAAACAGACGGAAAAGATCCCAACTTCTTATGAAGAAAGAATAGCGTACATTCTGCAGCGTGTTTTAATGACAGAGGGATATGTGAAGCTTTCAGAATTAGCGGAAGAGATGTATGTGAGCAAATCAACGGTCAATTTAATTATGAAAGATGTTACAGATATATGTGGTTGCTATGAATTACAAATTGAGAAGAGACCATATTATGGTATACGTATTGTTGGAGAGGAATTTAATATTCGTTCTTGTTTATCACAATATGGTTTACCGCGTTATGACCATACTCCGTTCCATGAGCAATTTGAGCAGACGGAGACATATTTATCGCTACCTCATATATCACTTATTCGTTCAATTATATTAAAGTATATTGAAGGCGGAACAATATATTTATCTGATATAGAAATTGATAATTTAGTCATTCATATTGCAATCGCATTAAAGCGTTGTCAAAGTCAACATTATATGAAAGGACTGCATGCGGAGCAATCAGAACTTATACTAAAGAAAGAATATACAATTGCGAAGCAGATTTTAGGAGATTTAGAGAAAGAGTTGAAATTTTCATTTCCAGAAGAAGAAGTATTATATGTGACGATGCATTTATTAAGTACTGCTGTTACAACGAGAGATTGCTATGAAAATGTAGAAGAGCTATTAGGGAAAGATATATATGCATTTATGCAACATATTCTTTTTAAAGTAGCGGAAGAACGGAATCTTATTTTTTATTATGATGAAGAATTATTATTTGGATTTGGTATTCATTTAAAAACGTTATTAAATCGTTTGAAGTATAAGTTAAATACGAGAAATCCTCTTTTGGCAGAAGTGAAAAAGAATTATCCGTATGCTTTTGAAATTGCGGTTCTTGTTGGAGATATCATTGGTGAATATACGGGTGAATCGATCCCTGAAAGTGAAATTGGTTATATTGCAATTCACTTCGGCGGAGCGATGAGCCGTTTGCAGGAGCAAAATCAAAAGAAAAGATGCTTATTAGTTTGTGCGACTGGTCAAGGAAGTGCACAACTATTAAAATATAAAATTTTATCACAGTTCCGAGATAAATTAGAGATTGTAGGTATTACAGGCTATTATCAATTGAAAGTAGAAGATCTTTATAAAGAAAAAATAGATTGTATTATTAGTACGATTCATATACCGAGTGGCTTGCCTGTTCCAGTTATAAAAGTGAATTCAATATTTGATGATAAAGAGATTAAATCGATTGGTCAGCGGTTGTTTACGCATGTGAATACTAGTGTGCAGCCTTATATTAAGGAAGATTTAATCTTTTTAAATCATAATGCTTCTACGAAAGAGGATGTTATTCAGTTTTTATGTGAGAAAGCTGCTGAGAAACGCTATGTACCAGAAAACTTTTATGCTTCTGTTATAGAAAGAGAAAATACGTCTCCGACAGCGGTTGGGAATTCGGTTGCAATCCCGCATCCGATGCAGTTATTAAGTGAGGAAACTTTTCTGATGTTTTGCACACTTGAAAAGGCTGTTGATTGGGGAGATAAAAAAGTACAAGTAATTATTTTATTTAGTGTAAAGCGCAATAATAATGAAGATTTGCAAAGGCTTTATGATTTTTTATATGATATTATGTCTAGTCAAACTACGATAGAGAAACTTACTCAGACCGAGGTAATTGAAGATTTTCAAGAGATTTTATTATCATTTTGAAAAAGTATATAAAAACTTCCGTTACATAACGGAAGTTTTTTATGTTTAATTGTATGCGTTTTCATAATAAGATAAAAATATAGAAAACATATAGCTTGGGGGAATTTAAAATGGCTGATATGCAAACTCCATTTGCGTTAATTTTACATGGTGGCAATGCGAGAAGCGCGGCGCTTGAAGCAATTGCTTTTGCAAGACAAGGAGATTTCGGGAATGCCGGTGAAAAGATGAAACTTGCTAGTGAGGAAATTTCAGCAGCGCACCGTATTCAAACGGATTTAATTCAAGAAGAGGCAAGAGGAAATCATGCAGAAATTAGTTTACTGTTAGTGCACGCACAAGATCATTTAATGAATGCAATTACAGTGAAAGAACTGGCTGAAGAATTTATTGCTCTTCATAAACGAGTAGAAGAGAAAGTGACCGTATAAGATGTACATTTTATTATGTTGTGCAGCAGGTATGTCAACGAGTATGGTCGTAAGAAAAATGCAAGAAGAGGCAAAGAAACAGGGGAAGAATTATAAAATTAAGGCGGTTGATTCAGAACTAGTGAAGCTTGAAATTAAGGAAGCCGATGTCGTTTTAATTGGCCCACAGGTGAAATATTTATTTCCAGCTGTAGAGTTTCTTGCAAATTCATACAATATACCAGTTGCGATTATAGACCAACGAGATTATGGTATGTGTGATGGTTTGAAGGTGCTTAAGCAAGCAGAACAATTAGTTTTAGCATAATTATATCTTTTTAAATATAAACATTATAATGTTATAAAGTTTATTTCATTCTTTTATAGTAGAGAGAAAGAGGAGGGCTATTGATGAATGGGTTTATGAGTTTTATGGAACAAAAGATTATGCCAACAACGCAAAAGATTGCAGGACAACGACATTTATTAGCAATTCGAAACGGGGTTATTTCTACATTACCGTTAACGATCGTCGGATCATTTTTCGTTATCTTTTTAAATTTACCAATTGATGCATATATGGAATGGATTGCACCGTTTCGCCATATTTTAGATATTCCATTTCGATTTACAGTAGGACTAATGGCATTATACGCAGCGTTTGGTGTAGGGGCTTCGCTCGCGAACTTTTATCAGCTCAATCAGTTAAGTGCAGGGTTATTATCTGTACTTGCCTTTTTACTAGCATCAGTTGAACCAATTCAAATTACGAAAGCTGTACCAGGTGTTATTGATGCAGGTAGATATATTTCAGTAGGAACATTAAGTGCAACGTCTTTATTTGGCGCAATTGTTACAGCATTAATTGCAGTAGAAATTTATCATTTTATGATTAAGCATAATATCTCGATTAAATTACCAGATAGTGTACCACCAGCAGTTTCAAATTCGTTTGCAGCATTAATTCCAACATTAGCAGTTATTCTTTTATTCTGGGGCATTCGCTACGGTTTGAAATTCGATGTAAATACAACAATTACATATTTAATCGCACCATTAAAATCAGTATTAGTAGGAAATAATTTATTCGGTGGTTTATTAACAGTATTCTTAATCGTGTTTTTCTGGTCATTCGGTATACATGGACCAGCGATTTTAGGACCAATTATTCGTCCGATGTGGGATTCAGCAATTCTTGAAAATATGGAAGTATTCACGGCTACAGGAAATGCACATCAGTTACCAAACTTATTTACAGAGCAGTTCATTCAATGGTTCGTATGGATTGGCGGATCAGGCTCAACGTTAGCTTTAGTTATTATGTTTATGTTCTCTAAATCTAAGTTCTTAAAAGAGTTAGGTAGATTATCATTCGTGCCAGGCTTATTCAATATTAACGAACCAATTATTTTCGGTGCACCAATTGTAATGAACCCAATCTTAATTATTCCGTTCGTTATTACACCGTTAGTGACAACGACAGTATCATATTTCGCAGTTGTTTCAGGTATGATTCCACTTATGATGGCGAAACTGCCATTTACGATGTTAGCACCAATTGCAGCGGTGATTAGTACGGACTGGACAATTATGGCTGGTGTACTTGTACTTGTTAACTTTGTTATCTCGTTCGTTATTTACTATCCATTCTTCAAAATGTATGAGAAACAACAATTAGCAGGAGAGGAGAAAACAGAATGCTCGGAGCAATTATCATCTTAATTACATTCGTGGTCGGACAGTGTATTGCCCATTATTCGAAATGGGTACAAAGTAAATCTTTATTAGTGTTACTATTAGTATCAGTTTTATTTATCGGTTGTTCAATGGGTGCATATGTAATGTTAGGATTGCAATCACCGTACGTAATTATTGTACCGACAATTTTATGTGCAACGTGTTTATCTGCAAAATATAGATTTACGAGCATGGCATTAATACAACGTGTGAAGGAGATGCAAAAGCATGGAGCGTAAATTAGGAATTTCACTTTACCCAGAACATTCAACGAAAGAAAAAGATATGGCTTATATTTCCGCAGCGGCACGACACGGTTTTTCAAGAATATTTACTTGTTTGTTATCTGTGAATCGTCCGAAAGAAGAAATTGTAGCTGAATTTAAAGAGATTATCAATCACGCAAAAGATAACAATATGGAAGTTATTTTAGATGTAGCTCCGGCTGTGTTTGATCAGCTTGGTATTAGTTATAGCGATCTATCATTTTTTGCAGAGTTAGGCGCAGACGGTATTCGTTTAGATGTAGGTTTTGACGGATTAACGGAGGCGAAAATGACGAATAATCCGTACGGTTTAAAAATTGAGTTAAATGTAAGTAACGATATTGCGTACTTAGAAAATATTCTTTCGCATCAAGCGAATAAATCAGCTTTAATTGGTTGTCATAATTTTTATCCACAAAAATTCACTGGTCTTCCGTACGATTATTTCATTCGCTGTAGTAAACGCTTTAAAAAGCATGGTATTCGCAGTGCAGCTTTTATTACATCACATGCCGCAAACATCGGTCCATGGGATATTAACGACGGATTATGTACGTTAGAAGAGCATCGTAATTTACCAATTGAAGTACAAGCGAAGCATTTATGGGCAACAGGGCTAATCGATGATGTCATTATCGGAAATGCTTATGCGAGTGAGGAAGAGTTAGAAAAACTAGGAAACTTAAATCGCTACATGTTACAGCTAAAAGTGCACTTTGTAGACGAAGTGACTGAAGTAGAAAAGAGAGCCACGCTGCAAGAATTACACGTAAGACGCGGCGACATAACAGAGTATATGATACGTTCTACAGAAGTGCGTAAAAAATATAAAGACTATGACTTCCCAGTGCGCGAAAGTGTGCTACAGGAAAGAGGGCAAGTTGTAATTGGTAATAACTCATTCGGAAAGTATAAAGGTGAACTGCAAATCATCTTGAAAGAAATGTCGATAGATGAACGGAAAAATATTGTCGGTACAATTGCGGAAGAGGAGTTATTCTTACTAGATTATGTAGGAGCTTGGACGCAGTTTACTTGTGTGGAATAGAGAAGAGAAGGAGAGGATGCTGTGGCATCCTCTTTTTTCTGTTGAAATGAAAGTCTATCATATATAGAATGCAAAGAGATAGATTTAATCTGGACGGGAGAGAAGGAGATGGAAGGGTATATAGATAGTTTATTAAGGCGGATGGCTGATGAGGATACAGAGGTTAGGCATCGTGCTTATGATGAAGCAAAAGAGCTAGATGACCTATTAACGTTTCCTTATTTACAGCAGAAGGTAACCAAAGCAAAAAAAATATCTATGAAGAAAGATATGTATTATGTAATGACGAAACTTGCTATTAATACGAAAGAGATCAGTATTGCTGATTATCTTATAGATTGTTTGGAATGTGAACAAAACCCGACTTTGTTAAGTGAACTGCTTAGTAATATTTATACATTGCCAGAAGTAAGTGATACAAATAAAATTATTCCGTATATTTACCATAAAAACGATAGTGTTCGTTATTGGGCTATTTCTTCCTTAAAGTTATGTAAATCATTAGAAGCGGAGAGTGCTTTACTAAAGTTGCTGGATACTCAAGAAAATAAAGATGAGATTACACATATTTGTTATACATTGTTTGAGATTGGAACGAAGCAATCGATTCTGCCGTTAACAAAGCTTTTATATAGTAATAGTGCCTATGTTCGTTCAACTGTTATTGAGGTGTTAGCAAAAATAGGGGAATCGGACTTACAAATAGTTTATATTGAAGCTTTACAGGATAGAAATGTGATGGTGAAATATGAAGCTGTTCGAGCTATTTATACGTATGGCGACGAAATGGCAATGAGACCAATTTGCGAACGTGTGAATAAAATTGTTGCTAGAAGGCGGAAAAATGAAGCAGAGCCTACGGATGAAGCAGAGATTATCATTGCTCTTCGTTTCTTACATAAGTTTGCTAATCATGAAGAAGTTTTAAAGATATTTGATAAAGTGTATAAAAAACGTGGAAACTTGTTTGTGTCGGAGAGGAAGTGGCTTCGAGACAATATTACTTACTTTCAAGAGAAAGAAAGAATGTAAGAATCATAAAAAAAGAGCCAGCCTCAACGATGAGACTGACTCTTTTTTACTAACTAGTTTAATACTTTAACTGTAACTGTTTTACGTCCCCAGCTACTTGATGTACCTTTATCTGGCATTAAAACGTCGATTTTATTACCTTTAATAGCTCCACCAGTATCACCAGCGATTGCTACTCCGTAACCTTCAACCCATACTTTTGAACCTAATGGAATTACACTTGGATCAACTGCAATAAGTTTCATGTTTGGATTAGCTGTTAAGTTATGACCTAAAGCTGATTTTACTTGGTCGCCTGCTTTATAACCATTTTCAAGTGGATCTGCTGTGTAAGCTGTTGCTACAACACGTAACTCACGAGAAGATGATGGTGCACTTGTTTCAGTTTCTTTTGCAACAGGTTGTTGTGTAGCTGGTTTTTGAGCTTTAGCAGCTTCACGAGCTTTAGCTGCTTCTTGAGCTTTAGCAGCTTCACGAGCTTCAGCTGCTTCTTGAGCCTTAGCTTCTTGAGCTTTAGCAGCTTCACGAGCTTTGGCTGCTTCTTGAGCCTTAGCCGCTGCTTGAGCTTCAGCATCTGCTTGAGCTTTAGCTGCTTCACGAGCTTTAGCCGCCTCTTGAGCTTTAACTTCTGCTTGAGCTTCAGCATCTGCCTGAGCTTTAGCTGCTTCTTGAGCCTTAGCTGCTTCACGAGCTTTAGCTGCTTCTTGAGCTTTAACTTCTGCTTGAGCTTCAGCTGCTTCGCGAGCTTTAGTTGCTTCTTGAGCTTTAGCTTTTGCTTGAGTTTCAGCTACTTCCTGAGCTTTAGCAGCTTCACGAACTTTAGCTGTATCTTGAACTGTAGTCGTTTTTTCAACTTTAGCTACTGGTTGAACTTTAACTGGTGCTTTACCTGTTAAGTAAGGAACATGAACATAAGCTGTTTTTCCGTTATATTCAAATTGAATCCAATCATTTTGTACTTGGTGTGTTGTTTCAATTATATCATCTTTTTTCAACTTACCAAGAATCTCTGAGTCTGTGTTTGCTCCAGCACGTACGTTTAATACGTTTGCTGTTACGTAGTAAGTGTCTTTTGTATAGTCAGCGCTTATGAAAGCTTCTTTACCGCTATTCAATTGAACTTTTGACCAACCATTTTCTGTATGTAAAACATTTACTTTATATCCATCTAATAATTTTCCTACAACTTTTGATTCAGTAGTTGGGTTTTCTCGTACGTTTAGTACGTCAGTCGTTACGATTGTTTCTGCTTTAGCAGATGTTGTGAAAATCCCAAGACCAAAAACCGCTGCTGTTGCTATACCCATAAATTTTTTCATAATAGCCTCCATTGCATTTGTTTTCGTTGACCTCATTATAGCAACCATTATTTTCTTATTTGCGAAAAACATAAAATTACAAAGCTTTCGTAACGGGGCATTAATATTCTGTAACAATTCCATAAATATCCTGATAGCGCTTCCTTGTTGGTTTTTTGGCGTATCAGGGCATATGAAACACAAAATGAGTAGTATTTCAATTACTGTAAAGTTAATAATGTTACAGTAATGTTTCTATGTGATATCTATAGTGTTACAAAAGTAGCGTATTTTACTGTTTGAATGGAAATTTAGTTATAAAACGATAATATTTTTAGGCGTGAAAATATATAAATGAGGTGAAATTTAATAAAATATCGATATAATTGTTACAAAATCAGTCGAAGTATGGAAAAAATTACGCCTTGATTTTCGTCTGTTATATAGTATTTTTGCAATAATAGAATTAGATAATAGCCTTATTACCTATAAATAATGAAGAGTATTAGAATGATAGTTGTAACGTGAAACATATATAATAGAAGAAACTCAATTTAGTAGATAAATAAAAAACGCAGGAGTGTAAACTCCTACGTTTTTGTTTATTCATATCGTAAACATTCAATTGGATCCAGTTTGGCAGCTTTGTTAGCTGGTAGTAGTCCGAATGCAATACCGATTAGCATTGAAATACCTACTGCAAGAAGTCCAAGTTCTTTTGAGACAACGAGTGGCCATCCAGCAAAGATTGAGACGATCCAAGCGAAGAAAATACCGAGCATGAATCCGATGAAACCACCAAGTCCTGTTAAAATACAAGATTCGATTAAGAATTGTGTTAATACTTTACCACGTGTTGCACCAAGTGCTTTACGAATACCAATCTCACGTGTACGTTCTGTTACAGATACGAGCATGATGTTCATTACACCGATACCACCAACAAGTAAGGAGATAGCAGCAATACCACCAAATACCATTTTCATCATACCAATTGATTCGTCTAGTTGTTTCGTAAATTCACCTAAGTCTTGTGCTTCGAATTTGTGCTCAAATTTAGGAGCTTTCATTTCGTTTAAGACAGAAACGGCTTGTTTTTCTACACTTTTACGTTCTGTCGGAGAGGTCATTGTTAATCTTACAGAGTCATACTCATTTACTCCTGAAATGACAGGCGCATTTTCAAGTGATGTATAACCTTCAGGCATAGGCATTCCAAAGTCGTTTTTCGTTTCGTATACACCAACTATTTTATACGGCTTTCCTTTTATATCTGTGTATTGATTTGATTCCCAACCACTACTAAATAATTTGTTGAAAGCTTCTTCATTTAATATAACAGCAGGGATTGCTTGGTTTAATTCACTGTCATTTAATTCACGACCGTGAACTAATTTTATTTTCGAATCTGTCATAAAGGCGCCTGTTCCACCTTTTAAATCAAGATTTACATCTTTTGAACCAGCAGATGCTTTTACTTTCATACTTACGTCTGGATACACATCTTTAACGCCTGGTACAGTTTGCAGACGGTTTAGCATATCAGGTGTGATTTTGGCACTATCTGTTCCGTAATCAGGATTGTTGTAGTAAATCGTTACTTCGTTATCTTTTCCTTGGCCTAATTCTTTTTTAAACTTTGCGTTTGTACCATCACCCATTGAAATGATAGTAATAATGGCACTAATACCGATAATAATACCTAACATCGTTAAAATAGAACGCATTTTATGAGCAAAGATAGAGGAAAGGGCCATGCGTATATTTTCACTCGTATTCAAAATTAACCTCTCCAATCTTGGACGATATTTCCGTCACGAATTACAATTTGACGTGCTGCAGCTTCCCCGATTTCACGGTCATGAGTAATCATAATGATTGTTGAGCCTTGTTTATTTAATTCGTAAAAGAGGTCCATAATTTGTGTGCTTGTTTTCGTATCAAGTGCTCCCGTCGGTTCATCGGCTAAAATGAATTTTGGGTTATTTACGATTGCACGTGCAACAGCGACACGCTGCTTTTGTCCACCTGATAATTCGTTCGGTAAGTGAGTAGCGCGATCAGCTAAACCGACTTTTGTTAAAGCAGCTAATGAGCGCTCGCGTCTTTCTTTTTTATCGACTCCAGCGTAAATAAGGGGTAGTTCTACATTTTGAAGCGCTGTAAGTCTCGGTAATAACATGAAGTTTTGGAATACGAATCCGATCTCTTTATTACGTACGTGTGCAAGTTCTGTTTCAGTCATGTTTGAAATATTTTGACCGGCTAGTTCGTACGTACCTGTCGTCGGTTTATCTAAGCAACCGATAATGTTCATTAATGTTGATTTACCAGAACCAGAAGGTCCCATAATAGAAGTGAATTCTCCTTGGTTCAGTGTTACGTCAATTCCGTGTAATATTTGAACGGATTCTGCACCATTTTGGAAGGATTTCGTGATGCCTTTTAAGTTAATCACTGGGCGACAACCTCCATACCATCTTTTAAGTCTTTTTCAGGTTTAGAGATAATTTCCTCTCCTTTTTTCACTCCAGAAACTTTTGCTTCGCTATCAGTCTCGAATTCAACAGTAACTGCTTGTTCTTTCGCCTTACCGTCTTTTACAACGAAGACAACATTTTTGTCACCTTTTTTCACGATACTGCTTTTCGGAACAATTGTACCAGTTGCTTCGCCAGATTTACTTGTTACGTAAACGTGGAAGCCGTTTTGTAATTCGTCACTATTATCTAATGTGACAGTGAATTGATAGTTAGAAACAGTTTTATTTTCATCCATGCTCTTTAATGGTGTAGAACCGATTTCTGTTACTTTTCCTGTCCAAGTCTTACCAGCGACAGTTTTTGATGAAACAGTTACTTCTTGCCCAACTTTCATACTAGCAAGCTCATATTCAGAAAGTTGACCTTTTACTTTAAATTGACCAGCGTGACGAAGAGTAATTCCGCTCATACCTGTTTTTTCGTCAGCAGTTTTTACGATATCATCAATTACGCCATCAGCAGGACTTGTTACAGAAAGAGTGTTTACTTTCTCTTTTGCTGCTTTAATCATTTCATCAGCTTTTTCAACTTCAAACTTTTTCATTTCAAGTTGTGATTCTAATTGCCCAACTTCAGCTTCTGATGCTTTTAATGCTTCAGCGGGAAGGCCTGCATTTTTATCTTTTTGTAATTTTTGTTTCGCCGCATCAATTTGTTTTTGGAACAACGTTACTTCTTTTTGTGCGATTTTCTTTTGCATTTCTGCTTCTGTTACACCTTGTTTAGCAGTCGGGTCATTGTATTTAAATAGAAGCTGACCTTTTTTCACTTCATCGCCTTTTTTTACAGCTAATTCATATGTTCCTTTTGTTGGATCGAATGAAATAGTTTCAATTCCATTTGGAATAACTTCGCCACCAAATTTTTGCGCGTTTTGGATTTGTTTTTCAGTTACTTTATATCCGCTATATGCCATTGCTACTTCTGAACCGCCCCCAGCAAATGCAAAGTATGATCCAGCTGCAATTCCGATTGCTACTACACTAGTAATTAACACCTTATTTTTCTTTTTCATCTATTTATCACCTTTTCGTTCGTTTTAGTATCTACATTAAGTATAGAAGAGGTGAAGAATCTGACAAATCGTTTTAGCTTACAATAACCTTACAGTTTTGTAAGGTATGAATATGTAAATGTAAGGTAGAGGTTGTCCTATTGTAAGCAAATGAATTGACTCGTTGTTTCTTTCTTACAATAATATTGTATGAAGGAGAGGAGGAAGGAAGATGGAAGCTTATTTTAGTGCGCATCCATTAAAACCGTTTATTCCATACTCAAGGCAACATGCCATTATATTATTTATTATGTTGGTGGGGATATTTTTTCTGTATCAATACCAAGATTTATTACGTCAAAATGAGTGGAATATAACGGTTCGATATGCGATTGCATTTTTATTTATAGGTAGTGAAATTGGGCTTCATATGTGGGAGTGGAAAGCGGGGATTTTTGAGCTAGCTACTTCATTACCGTTTGAGTTATGTACAATTAGTTTGTTGTTAGCGTCGATTATGATTGTAACGAAAAGTTATCGAATATATGAGATTGTATTTTTTACGGGAATTATTGGTGCATCACAAGCCATTTTAACACCAAATTTGCAATATGCTTTTCCGCATTTTCGTTTCATTGAATATTTTATCGCGCATGTATTGCTTATTTGGGCACCACTCTTTATGACTTGGGTGGAAGGCTATAGACCGACCTTGCAATCTATTAAGCGTACGATGATATTTTTAAACATATTGATTCCGCTTGTTTCGTTTGTGAATTATAAAACAGGTGGTAATTATATGTTTTTAGCTCATAAGCCAGAAACAGCTTCATTACTCGATATGTTAGGACCGCATCCTTACTATATTATTTCATTAGAACTCGCAGCGCTTATTGGGTGTTTTATTTTATATATTCCGTTTGCGAAAAGAGAAAGGCATGCGCATAAAGAATCACTAGGATCATAGCTTAGTGATTTTTTGTCTTTGAAATATTTACAATTCAGAAAATTAAGAATAAAATTAGGGGGTAAATTATAGAGAGAGAAGGGTGAAAATGGTCAAAAAGGTATTTTTGAATGGGATGGAAGTGACGATTCAATTTCTTATTTCGATTTTGGGGATTATTTGTTTAGGAGCACTGCCGAAATTATTTTATGGATTTGAGCTGCATGCATCAGAGTACATACAGAGTTTAAAAGAAGTGTTTGTGAACTTAATGGATATTTCCAATTTGCAATATGTGAAAGGTAAATTTTTATTTCCGCAGCTGTTCGTCCATTATAAAGAAACGATTATTATTTTTTTAGCTGCTTTTTTTATTTCATTATTTGTAGCATTTTGTATTGTTTATGTAATTATGAGTAGTTCACCGCGTATGCAACAGCGAATTAAATCATTTCTTATCTTCCTAGAATCCATTCCAGATATCCTTCTTATTTTAGTATCACAAATTTTAGTTGTATGGTTTTTTAAACAAACAGGTTTTTTACCTTTTCAAATTGCTTCAATTGGAGGCGAGTCGATTAGGGGGTTGCCAATATTGTGTTTGAGCATCCCGACTACGATTATGTTTGTAAAAATGGTCGTGCTTCGTTTTGAAAATGAACTAGAAAAAGATTATGTACTATTTGCTAAGGCGAAAGGGCTGGGGCGCTTTCATATTTTAAATCGTCATATTTTACGAAATGTGTTGCTTAGTACATTATTCTTTGCGAAAACGAATATCTTTTTTATGTTATCTAATTTATATATTATAGAATGGATTTTTAATACGGGTGGTATTTTTATGTTTTTGAAATCGTATTTTGGTATTAGAGTTGAGGTTTTCATCGTTAGTGTGCTTCTTATATATATCCCGATTTTTATTTTATTTAAATTGTTTCATTATCTCATTCCGGCTGCGATGAAGGAGAGATTATAATATGTGGACGTATATAAAACGTGATAAAAGATTTTGGATAAGCATTGGGTTTCTTCTCCTATTAGTTCTTTTGAGCATCGGAAATACGTTATGGAATGATGGACATATTAGACAAGTTACATTGCAATATGATGCGGATGAAAATCCACAAGTGCCACCGTTTCCACCTTCATTCCAATTTTTACTCGGGACAGACCGGAAAGGGTATGACCTGTTACATTTAGTCATTGAGGGCGCGAAGTGGACGATTGGTATATCTATTTTAATTGCGGCACTTAGAATGGTAATAGGTGTGTTTTTCGGTGTCGTACTCGGAACGTATATAAAAAGAGGATTTTCAAAAATTGAGGCTTTCTTTGATAGTTTTACAGTTATTCCAACAGTTATGATTGCGTATTTTTTTCTTCAATCTGCAAATGCATTTGGAAGCGGAGAGGAGACAACAACCTTTTTTGAAAGGGCTTCGTTTCAAGTGGTATTACTTGTACTGCTTGTAATGCCAGTTATTGCACTGTATGTTGCGAAGGAAGTTCGTAAATTGCGAACGGAAGAATTTGTTGATGCCGCACGCATATTAGGTGGATCGAGAAGACATATTGTTATAAAACATATTTTTCCGCATCTCTATATGACTTTTATACTCGTATTTCTTCAGCAGTTTACGCAGACTCTTACTATTTTACTGCACTTAGGATTACTTGAAGTGTTCTTTGGTGGGACTGTTACGTTTGGTGGACCTATAAAAGAGGTGGAATCTTATACGCATGAATGGTCAGGTTTAATTGGAGTATACTTTAGGGCATTAACAGTGAATCCGTGGATTCCTCTCGTTCCGATTACATTTTTTGGGCTTACTATTTTTTCAGGAAATATGATTGTAAAAAGTATCGAAGAGGCGATGATGAAAGTAAGGTTAGGAGGAGAGCTAAAGAAGGATGTTGTAGAAGAGGAACAATCTGTTGTGCAGTCGAAAGAAGAGTTATTTACTTTTAAACATACGATGTGAAGAGAAAGAAGAAGCAAGCATGGATTTCATGCTTGCTTCTTTTCTTTATTTTGTAGAAACTTCACCTGCAGCTTCTGTTTGCGGAATAAAGTATCCAATTATACCACCGATTATTGCTGGAATGATCCAGCCAATTCCTAAGTTATAAAAAGGAATGGTGTGTACGATATTAGCGATAAAATCTGGTATCATTTCCACATTATCAAGTGCATGAATACAGCTAATAATAAACGCTGCGATCATCGCTCCGATGTAGACAGAAGGTTTACGTTTCGTATATTTATCGATAAATGATACGAAAATTAAAATGATTGTAATTGGGTACAAAATAATTAATACAGGTAGTGTGATTTTAATTAATAAGCTTAATCCTAAGTTTGAAATAACGAAACTAAAGATACAAACGTATAGCACAAGCTTTTTGTATGAAACATTTGTTAGCACTGTTGTGAAGTAATTTGCAAATGCACTTACAACGCCAATTGCCGTTGTTAAACAAGCGAAGATAATGGCGATACTTAATAAAATATTACCGCTTGTCCCAAAGAATTGATACATAACAGTAGCTAATAGTTGACCACCGTTTTCGAATTGCCCTAAGTTTCCGTTTGAAGCTCCGATATAACCGAGTAAGAAGTAAACAATTGTTAAGAATAGAGCAGCGATACTTCCGCAAATGATTGTATATTTCGCGATAGATTTCTTCTCTTGTATACCGTTTTGACGAATTGCATTTACAACAATTGTTGATAGTACGAGAGCGCCAATTGCATCTAACGTTAAAAATCCTTCAAGAAATCCTTTGAAAAACGGGATGTCTTTATAGTCACCGATAGGCTCTGCAAACGTTCCTGGTGAAAGAATCGCTTTTGTTGCCATAATTGCAATAATTACAAGTAAAATTGGCGTTAATATTTTACCGATATGATCTACTAGCTTGGATGGATTTAATGATAAGAAGTAAACGACTGTAAAGAAAATCGCACTAAAAACTAACATAGAATACCATTGATCTGGGAAAAGTGGTGCAATCCCGATTTCATAAGATACAGATCCAGTTCGTGGAATAACAAATAGTGGGCCGATTGAAAGATAAATAATGATAGCGAATACTGCTGCGAATTTTGGATGAACACGGCTCGCTAAAGTGTTAAAACTACCACCAGCAAGGGCAACAGCAACGATAGCAAGTAAAGATAAACCGACGTCTGTAATAATAAACCCTGTAATGGAAACCCACATATTTTCTCCGGAAGAAAGACCGAGAAGGGGCGGGAAAATCATATTACCAGCACCGAAGAAAACTGCGAATAGTAATAAACTAATCGAAAGTATTTGCGCTGGTTTTAAAGTTGTATGCATATAAAGAAAATCCTCCTAATGAGTGTTTTTGTCGAAAATTCAAATAATTTGTCGAGTAACTGTTATTATTTTAAAGGTCTGATGACTAGAAAGCAATAGGGAATTTTGAAAATATTAAAAAATAATGCATTAAATCGAATAAATATACTATTTATATGTTTAATAGGAAGGATTTAACTTTTAACATAAAAAAACACATATCGCTAGGATACGTGTTTTAAAAAAATATTTTTTTATCGCGTTCTTCTTTTAAAATTTCAACTG
This sequence comes from Bacillus sp. B2-WWTP-C-10-Post-4, assembly GCF_009183805.1. Lineage (NCBI taxonomy): Bacteria > Bacillati > Bacillota > Bacilli > Caryophanales > Bacillaceae > Bacillus > Bacillus sp. B2-WWTP-C-10-Post-4. The sequence goes on from NZ_WEII01000008.1 coordinate 74,271, forward strand.
CTTCTCGGAAACGTTGTGAATGGACAATTTCTCGTTCACGTAAGAAGCGTAGGCTGTCATTTATATCTGGATCATCTGATAAGTTAATGAGCCATTGATATGTTGCGCGTGCTTTTTCTTCAGCTGCAATATCCTCGTATAGATCGGCAATTGGATCACCTTTAGCCTGTATATAGGTTGCAGTAAATGGAACACCAGCAGCGTTATGGTAATGAAGAGCACTGTCATGATCAGCGTAATGAGGGTCAAGACCAGCAGCTTTCATTTGTTCAGGGGTCGCATCTTTCGTCAGCTTATAAACCATCGTAGCAATCATTTCAAGGTGAGCAAATTCTTCTGTACCAATATCAGTAAGTAGGCCAATGACTTTATCAGGAATTGTATAACGTTGATTTAAGTAACGTAGTGCAGCAGCTAATTCTCCATCTGCACCACCGTATTGCTCGATTAATAATTTTGCAAGTGCGGGATTGCAAGTTCCCACTTTAACTGGGTATTGTAATTTCTTTTCATAAATCCACATAGTTTCTCTCCTTTATATTTGCCATGGCCAAGGACCTTTGCTCCATTCCCAAGGGGCATTAGAATAGCTATTTCCAAACTGTTGGAGTGGTCCGTATTTTTCTTCCATCTTTTGTTTTAATACTCTCCGTTTATAGGAAAAATCATTAAATTGATTAATCGCAGCGGTGTCATCTGGATGTGTATCTAAATAAAGAGTGAGTTCAACTAGTACAAAGTCTAATTCTTGAAGCTCCAGTAAAAGCTGATAGTATTCTTCTGGTAGCGATTGATTCACGTCAGTAGTCACCGCCCTTTTTTATAAGGATTTTCATAATAGTCATAAAAAACAGGCCATAAAGTCCCTTTTTGTAGTGCTTCTTTTGGTGTGAATTGCGGCAAGTTTGGCGGTTGAAAGCCTAAAAATAAATTAGGAGGAGTAGAATAATATTTTTTTCCGATAGGAGGACAAGGATCGAGAGGGCTATGATAGGGCACGAATGATCTCATATATTTATTCACGAATAAACCTCCTTACATGTTCATTACTACGTATTGTATTCAGACATAATGAGCATTTATGACACATATAAAAAAGTAATAGGTACGGGGGGAATGAATGTGGAGACTGTGAAACAATTCATTGTATTGGAAGTAAAGAACTTAAAGGAAACTCTGTATTTTTATGAAGGGATTTTAGGGATAACACCTAGTTCAGAAAGGCCGCAATTAGATATTACAGGGGTTTGGTATGATACTGATTCAACGAGAATTAGTTTTGTGATGAATCGCAGTTTGGGCGGGCGTGAGAAGAGTGTTACGGACTCAGTTGATGTTCTAACCTTTTCAATTTCTAACATAGGGAATGTAAAGAAGAGGTTAGTATTTTATAAAATCGCATATACAGAAAACAAAAGTGAGAAGAGTATTGTGGTACAAGACCCGGATGGATATAAACTTCAAGTGATAGAGAAGGATGAATAGACGGAGGGGATTTAGTGGAGAGAAATTATGAAGAAAGTGCGTTGTTTGAGCATCAATTTTGGTTAAAGGTACTTACTGATCATGCACAATTTTTACTGGATGCATTAGCTCCGAAGGAAAAAGAGGATATAAAAAAAGCTACTTACTTTGTTGAAACATTTACGAATTTGTTAAATAAAGTTCGGAATGTGAATCTGATGGCATTTTCAAAAGAGGCAGAACAAGCCGCTAAGGAGATTCGGGCGTTTAAATTAAATATTATACAGAAACAGCTGGAAGGGAAAATTACTATTCATTTTACGCCAACTTTTATTAATCATATGGTAAACGAAGTGGAAGAGTATATAACAGTTTTAGAGTTTTTGAAGAAAGGGGAAGTTCCGCCTGTTTTTCATGAATTACATTATCATCTCGTTTGGTTAACGGATGCGGCTGGTCATGCAGGCTCTATTTCTGGTGGATTAGATCTTGTTGAAAAAAGATTGAAAGAGAAAAGCGAAGAATTTACGAAGCATTTTGAACAATTTTACTTAAAGGCAGTTGAAATGACAGGGTATTTACGGACAGAGCTGCATCATTTTCCTGCATTAAAGAAGTTTACGAAAGATGTTTCACTTGAATTGAAATTATTTTCGCATTTTTTACATGAAGTGGAAGAGCTCGAGTTATCTCATGAAGTATTAAGTGCATTATCAGCTAGAATGGCAGATCATATGGCAAGAGAAGAATGTTACTACTTATTAAAACTAGCTCAATCGTCTGGACTTGAAATGCCGAAATGTAATCCGCTTTAAAGAAAAAGAGGTCAATTTTATTTGGCCTCTTTTTCTGTTTTATTGTCTCTTTTTATTTTTGCTTGTTCAATGCTTGCCTGTAATGTCTCCATAATATTAATGATGTTCGGAGCTGGAGAGATTGTTTCGGTTTTTTCCTGCTGTTCAATTTTGTTTTCGATTAGTTCGGTAAGGGCTTCTTTATACTCATCTGTATACATCTCTTGTTCAAAAGGATTTGTAAGATGGTGGATTAAATTGATTGCTGCGGTGAGTTCTTGTTTTTGTATAGGATAATTTTCGTTACTTGGTAAGTTAGGTGTATTTGTTATAGCGCGAATTTCATTAGGGTAGTGGATGGTTTGTAACATTAGTCCATCTTCAAAGTTACGGATAATAGCTAAATGTTGTTTTTTTCTAATAGAAATATGAATAAGCCCAAGTTTATTTGTACGTTCAAGAGCTTCTTTTAATAATAAATACGATTTTTCATGTCCTGGAGTAGGTCCTATAAAATAAGAGCGATCATAGAGAACAGAATCAATTTCGTTATTTTGGACAAAAGATATAATACGAATGGATCGTGGTTCATGAGCTTGTTGTAATTCAGCTAATTCTTTTTCATCCATAATAATATATTTATGAGGTGCGTATTCATAGGCTTTTACAATATCGTTATCATCAATTTCTTCATCCGTACAATCAGGAGCAAATTTTTTATATTTAATAGGTGTTAAACATTCTTTATGGAGGCTTAAAAATTTTATATCGTTTTCTTCTACGGCACTGTATAGTTTAATTCCTATATTTAATAGTCCAAGTGAAAGTGCACCTTTCCAGACGGTATGCAAATGAAACATCTCCTTTCGTTCAAAAATGGTTATGTATATTATGAGATAGTAAGAAATTTCCTATACGTTTTTGTTTTTTACGGAAGGGATTGGAATATAAAATATATTGACAAGCCCTCTGAAATATTTTAATGTGAGTGTATAAAATTGTGTATAAAGGGGAGTAACTTATTACAATAAAGTCGTCATTACAGGGAGAAACCCTCGGCTTTATTGGCAACGTTTCGTTGTTAGTGAGACCTTTACCAGCAATGGTAAAGGCCCCTTTCTGTCTTTTTGAGGACCCTTACCATATTTGGTAGGGTCCTTTTCGTATACAAAGAGAGGAGATATAAAAATGAAAAAACTTATTAGTAGATTAAGAGTTGTATTTCATGTTCGCCGATTTGTTCCATTCCTATTTGACTTTTTTACTTCAAAAGAGGTTTCAATAAAGAAGAAAATTTTATCTGTTGCTTTTTTAGTTGGTTATGTTGCGATGCCGCTTGATTTAATTCCAGACTTCCTACCGTTTATCGGTATTTTAGATGATATTGGAATTGTGTTATTTATTTTGAACCGAATTGTAAAAATGGCGCCAGTTCAATTACAAGAAAAGCATAACGTAAACGTAGGATAGGAGTTAAAATATGGAGCAAATGATTTTAGATATAATCGAGTTTTTAAAGCAGTTTTCTTATTTTGGAGTTGTATTGGCTTTAACGTTCGAATTTATTCCGGCAGAAGTTGTTTTGCCTATGGTTGGGTATTGGGTATACGAGGGAGATATGAATTTTTGGCTAGCTGTATTAGCTGGAACACTTGGCGGAACGACAGGACCGTTAACGTTATATGCACTCGGTTATTATGGTGGTCGTCCGCTATTAATAAAATACGGAAAATACTTCTTTATTAAAGAAGAACAAATTCAAAAAGCAGATGATTTCTTTGAGAAATATGGACCAGTTGTAGCATTTGTTGGACGCTTTGTACCAGGGGTTCGAACGCTTATTTCTGTTCCGTGTGGTATGGCGAAAATGAACATATGGAAATTTAGTATATATACATTTGTAGCAATGTTCCCGTTAACGACTTTGTATGTTTATTTTGGAATGAAATTAGGTCCGCATTGGGAAAAAGCAGCGGATGTTGTTGGACAATATATGCTACCGATATTAGGAGGCGTTATTCTTATTGTTGCTAGTATCTTTGTCTATAAATATATGAAGAAAAGAAACAAAACGGAATCTATCTAGTCATTTGAATATTTTTTGAAAATAGATGAATAGTACAGGCAAAAGACTCTGAGGGACATACACATATAGGGAATATAAAAGAGAGAGGGGAAACAACTATGTCTTGTGAGTGCTCAGGGTCAGCATTAACTTGTTGTCCAGATAAAAATTATGTGCAAGATAAAGTGTGTAGTCCGTGGTCTGCTACTGTAGTTGCAACAGCAATTGATAATGTTCTCTATACAAATAATATTAACCAAAACGTAGTTGGTACTGGTTTTGTTAAATATGATGTTGGACCAGGCCCAATTACTGTAGAAGCGCTTGATTCTGCTGGGGGTACAATTGATACACAAACATTAAACCCAGGAACGAGTATTGCTTTTACGTATCGTCGCTTTGATAGTATACAAGTTGTGTTACCTGCAACACCTGCTGGAACGTATCAGGGAGAATTTTGTATTACAACACGTTATCCACTTTCATAGCAGAATAGGAGAGGATCGAAATGGGAATGAGAAGTTCCAGTTTGTCTTGTTGTTCTAATAAAACACTTGTGCAAGACCAAGTATGTACAGACTGGTCTATTACAGGTGCTGGTACTCAAATTGTATATACAAATAATATCACGCAAGAAGTATATGGTTCAGGTTACGTGAAATATGATGTAGGTGCGAACCCGATTACAGTTGATTTTTTAGTTGGAGCTACAGTAATTGATACAATTACTGTACAACCGCAAAGTAGTGGTACTTTCACTGTCCGATATTTTACGACTGTTCGAATTACTACGACAGGAACAACTGTTAATCAAGGAGAGTTTTGTATTACTGTACGTTATCCGATTTCATAAAAAAGCATACCGTAAATGGTATGCTTTTTTATTGAGAAAGCAATGAAATTGGTATTCTATAAGCAACATGTAAATTCGCAACAGTACTTACCTTCTAAATATAGTGAAGGGTTACTTTGTATATTGATAATACTGACTGACTCTAAGTCTTTTCCTGTGTAAGATATTGTACTACCAGGAAACACAGTGAAAACATTAGTTACTGCTCCAACAATTTGAATCATAATTGCTTCCGTGCTGCTAGTACTATTGTAAACCGAGACAGTACCTGATATAAGTAGTATCCCATCACTTTGCCACAGTATCATTGATTGTGATCCATCTTTGACAGAGGGGATGGTGTTATTCGTTATGAGGAAATTTCCTGCAAATTCATTTGTTACTCGTTCACAATTTGGATTTGGAGGAGGGGGCGGTGGACAAGGGTCTGGACAAATGATAGATAAAGGAGCGAAACAGCCAATATTTTTTTTGTTCTTCAATACAACCCCTCCTTTTAAGTTGTCTTTTATTACTATTAAATGTAAAAGCATGGCCGATGTGTTAAAAAAAGAAGGAAATATTAAAAATTAAGATTGTCTAATAGGCTTAAACCTTAACTTATCATTAGTGTTATAGAAAAGATTATATGTAAATGGTCATAGGAAAAGAATGATTAGACTCTTTTAGACAAAAGGTGGTTGTATACCATAGTACGAGGAATGTTGGACTTAATTTCTAATTAACTGTATATTTACAAAAATCTAATAAAGTTCATTTGTTATTTAAACGACATTAACATATATTAGATAAAATAGCCCTTGTAATGAATCAATTATTATGAGGAGGATTCACGTGGACAGAAATGCTTTAAGAAAAGTAAAAGGCCTTATTGGATTATTAATGGTTTTTGTATTAGCATTCGTATCATTTCCGTGGAGTACATCAGTCAAGGCGGAAGAGAAAAAGCAAGAAAAGGCATCAAGTGAGAAGAAGATAGTTTTTCCAGTTGTAAGTGATGTGCATATTAAAAATAGTGGAACGGATGATACGTTTCGCTGGAAAAGAGCGATTGAACAGTTTAATACATTAGCACCAAAGCAAGATGCGTTTGTTATTGTAGGTGATTTCACAGATACAGGATCAGTGCAGCAATATGATCGTTTCATGCAAGTGTATAATGAAAATGCAAATAAAGATGCAGTGCGAATGAATTCTCTCGGTAACCATGATTATTGGAACGGTTTATCCGTAGAGGGTGCACAGAAGCGTTTCTTAGAAAAAACAGGTATGGAATCAATTTATTATCATAAAGTGGTAAAAGGTTATCACTTCCTTGTTATGTCTCCAGAGAATGGAACAACACATGGTTATTATTCGGACAAGCAAATTAATTGGTTAAAAGAAGAAATGGCAAAAGCACAAAAAGATGATCCAGAAAAACCGATTTTTGTATTTTTACATCAACATATTAAAGATACAGTGTACGGTAGTCAGGAATGGGGAACACAAGATAGCGCAAAAATTAATGCAGTGTTAAAAGAATATCCACAAGTTATTACGTTTTCAGGTCATTCACATTATCCGTTAGATGATCCGAGATCGATACATCAAAAAGACTTTACATCAGTTGGTACATCTTCAGTAAGTTATATGGAAGTTGAAGGTGGTAAAGTACAAGGGAATATCCCGCCAGGAGCTAGTACGTTAAGCCAAGGTTTATTAGTAGAAGTAGATGAAGAAGAAGTGACGATTAATCGCCGTGATTTCCATACGAATTCTTGGACAGGCGAGCCTTGGAAAATTAAATTACCAGCAAAGAAAGAAACATTTACACATGTAGAAGATCGTGATAAAGAAAAGCCTTACTTTGCTAAAGATGCAAAGCTTGCTGTATCAAATGTAACAGAAAATGCGGCAACAGTAACATTCCCGCAAGCATTGGACAACCTCCTTGTTCACTCTTACCGTGTGCAGGCTAGAGATAAGCAAACGGGTGAAATAAAAAATAAATTGTTAGCATTCTCAGAGTTTTATCGTGATCCAGTGCCGAAAGATCTTACGTTTACGCTTGCAGGGTTAGATGGCGGGAAAGCATATACACTTGAAGTAGTTGCGATTGATTCATTTGGCAATGAAACCGCACAGCCGTTAACTGCGGAAATTACTACGAAAAAAGATAATATTGACCCGAATGTGAAAGTACCAAAAGCTGATGTTTTCGATGTAAACTTTGCAGATGGTACATTTAAAGACAATTCACCATTTGGTACAAAAGGTGATGTGAAGGGCAATGTGACTATTGAATATGATAAAGCATTGAAGAAGAATGTTATGAAGTTAAACGGAAAAGCAAATACATTTGGATACCTTCCATTTTCAGCAGCACAAAAAGAGAAAATAGTAAATACGTTTACATTAGAAACTGTATTTTCAATGAATGAAATTCGCGGACAAGGTATTTTGCAAAATACAGAGAGCGGCGGAATTGGATTTGAGTCTACAGGAAGTGGATATGTTGAATTATGGGCTCACATTGGAGGTAGCTATAAACGTGTTGGTGTTCAATTAGTAGCGAACAAAACGTATCATTTAACAGGAACGTATAACGGAAGCGAATTGGCAATTTACGTAGATGGTAAAAAAGTAAATAGTCAGCCAGCTCAAGGAAAAGTTTATAACCCGAACGTACCATTTGCATTTGGAGCGGATCCTGATAGTAACGGAAATGGTGGTATTCCGTTAAATGGACAAATCGCGTTAGCAAAATTATATAGTAAAGCTTTAAGTTCTTCAGAAGTATTAGCATCATACAATGAGTTTTCTAACCGTACGAAGTTAGAGCAAGTAAATGCGTTATTTGAAGAGCTTGGAAAAGTAAAAGAAGTGTTAGTTAGTACGTATGAATTTGGTGATAAGCCAGGTCAATATTCAAAGGAAGCCTTTCAAGAATTAGAGAAAAGCTATAACATTGCAAAGCAAGCATTTGAAAATGTAGGAAGTACTGGGGAACAAATTATTCAAACATATACCGAATTAAAATCAGCTAATGTAACATTCGTACAATCAAAAGTGGCAGAAGAACAACCAAAAACAACGAAAGAAAAATTACAGATCAATATTGAATCTGCAAAAGCAGTAGTGAAGAAAGCGCAAGCTGTAAATGTAACAGATGGTTCAGTGAAATCATTGCAACAAAAAATTACAGTTGCAGAAGCTGTATTACAAGATGTGCAAGTAAAAGATGCACAGGTAGAAACGATGAATCGTACATTAGAGTATGCGATTTCACTTGTTGAAAAAAGTATGAACAAATAAGAGAGAAGAAAAGAAGCTTATCATGATAGGCTTCTTTTTTGTTATACTAAAAGTAGCATAGAAAGAAGGAGCGAATAATTTGGAACAGAAAAAGCTAAAAAGAATTCTTGAATATGTATGGATCGCGGTTGTGCTCCTTGTAGGATATTATTTATTAAAAGATAAAAGTATTTGGGTTTTATTCTTAATGACGTTTTTATTAGCAGGATTAGGAACGTTATTTATTAACTTCTTCTTTGATAGTTTGAATGCCTGGAAGAAGAAAAAGAAGGGGACGAAGTAAAGGAGGGAATATATGCAAAAGTGGAAGCTCATATATCAGGTGATTATTTTCTTAGTGCTTGTGGGTATTGGAATGATCAAATACTCGACACCAATAGGAAATTGGGCATGGTTTACAGCTTGCATCGGCATATTTTTCATTTTACAATCGTTAACGAAAAAATATAATAGTACAGAAAGATAGCTCGCCGTTTTATCGGCGAGCTATTTTGTTATGCTTTTTTCTGTTCATCATTTGTTTTTTCAATAGCTAAATGACTATGCTTTCTAGAGTAGAAGAAATAGAAGCATAAGCCGACTATAAGCCAAACTGCAAAGCTAATCCATGTTGTTTTAGACAAATTGATCATTAAATATAAGCAGCAAAGAATCGCAACAACTGGTAATACAGGTACGAAAGGTGTACGGAATCCGCGTTTTAAATCAGGGTGTGTTTTTCGTAAAATAAGTACTGCGCAGCAAACGAATGTAAAGGCTGTTAATGTGCCGATGTTTACTAAATTCGCTAGCAAATGTAAGTCTAAAAGGCCTGCTAATAAAGCAGCAACAACGCCAGTAATCCACGTATTTAATAAAGGGATTTTTACTCTTTTATTTACACGTGCTAACGCTTTTGGAAGTAGACCGTCACGGCTCATTGCATACGAAACGCGAACTTGTCCATACATAACGACTAAGAGGACGGTTGTCATTCCAGTCATCGCTCCAACAGCGAGTAGTCCTGCAATTGTATCCTCACCAACGAAATGCAATGCAAATGCAACTGGATCAGAAACGTCTAATTGCGTATAAGGAACCATACCTGTTAAAACGAAAGATACAATCATATATAAAACAGTACAAATAAGAAGAGAACCGATAATACCAATTGGTAAATCACGCTGCGGTTTTTTCGTTTCTTCTGCAGCGGTTGCGATTGCATCAAATCCTAAGAAGGCGAAGAACACAGTGGCAGCGCCAGTAATAATACCGTCGTATCCGAATGGAATGAACGGTGTCCAGTTTTCAGGTTTTACATATTTTGCGCCTGCTACGATAAAAGCGATAATAACTGCTAGCTTGATAAGAACCATAATATTATTAATGCGAGCGCTTTCGCGTATACCGAAGCTTAAAAGACCGGTAATGATTAGTAAAATACAAACAGCGGGTAAATCGATGAGGCCACCTTTTCCTACGCCAGGGGCCGAGGCGATTATGGCGGGCAGGTGTATATTGAAACCTTGTAGTAATGATTGTAAATAACCAGACCAACCGACAGCTACTGCTGCAACGGCAAGTAAATATTCGAGCATTAAACACCATCCGACGATGAAGGCGACGACTTCTCCGACTGTCATATATGCGTAAGTATACACACTTCCTGAGACAGGAATAGAAGAAGCAAATTCAGCGTAACAAAAGGCTACACAAGCACAAGTAAATGCAGCAATAAGGAATGATAGCATAATACCAGGACCAGAATGTTTTGCTGCAACAATACCTGTTAATACAAAGATCCCTGTCCCAATTACGGCGCCGATTCCTAAAAACGTTAAATCGAGTGCAGTTAATGTTCTATCTAGCTGCTTTGGTGATTCAGTACTAAGCGCTTTTTTTCGTAATAATGACTTCACTTTGGACTCTCCCCCCGTTTTTTCATTTCCATAACTGCGACTATAGTATGAGCCCATTAAAAAAGAGTAAGTAAGGAAGTGGAGGTGCAGTTATGGTATGTAGTTTTTTAAAATTGCTGGATTAATCTTAATATAATTCAGAATATTTTGTCAAATAAAAATATGACAAATAAAATGCGGATCAATAGGGGAAACTACTTGCAGAAATGGACGAGGGTTAACGACCCACTGATTAAAGTTAAAGTAGGAGCAGATGCTATGTTATTTTATTTTGAACTTGTCGTCATTTTACTTTGTACGAAATTAGCTGGTGACATTAGTGTGAGACTTGGTCAGCCTTCTGTACTTGGTAAGTTAATTGTCGGTATTATTATCGGTCCGGCTGTACTCGGTATTATTAATAGTTCTGAACTGATTGATGAACTGAGTGAGATTGGTGTTTTGTTACTTATGTTTATGGCGGGACTTGAAACGGATTTAGAAGAGTTAAATCGGAATTTGAAATCGTCATTTGCAGTAGCGGCTGGTGGAATTATTTTTCCTTTCATCGGTGGTTATGTAACAGGATTGCTGTTTGGATTAATACAATCCCATGCCATTTTTTTAGGGTTATTACTTTGCGCGACATCGGTTAGTATTACGGTGCAGACGCTACGTGATCTAGGAAAAATGAATACGAGAGAAAGTACAACAATTTTAGGTGCTGCCGTATTTGATGATGTCATTGTCGTTATTTTATTAGCATTTGTAATGAGTTTTTTAGGAACACAAGATGTGAATATAACACTTGTCATTGTAAAGAAAATTATTTTCTTTGTAAGTATTGTTTTTATTGCTTGGAAAGTCGTTCCTTGGATTATGAAAATGCTTGTCCCGCTTCGTGTAACAGAAGCGTTAATTAGCGCGGCTCTTATTATTTGCTTCTCTTTTTCTTATTACAGTGAAATGATGGGAATTGCAGGCATTATTGGAGCATTTGCAGCAGGAATTGCTATTTCTCAAACAGAGTATAAGCATGAGGTGGAACATAAAATTGAACCGATTGCTTATGCAATATTTGTTCCAGTATTCTTCGTAAGTATCGGAATGGAAATTACATTTCAAGGCATTGGAAGCCAGCTTTGGTTCATTATTATTATGACTCTCATTGCAATTTTCACAAAGTTAATCGGATCAGGTTTAGGAGCGAGACTGACAGGATTTAATCTCCAATCTTCTATTAGTATTGGCGCGGGGATGGTATCACGTGGTGAAGTAGCGCTTATCATCGCTGCAAATGGACTTACGGCGAATTTATTAGCGAAAGAAAATTTCACAGCGATTGTTATTGTTGTTATATTGACGACGATTATTACACCGCCACTTTTGAAGAAATATTTTGTATAGAGAGGAAGGGCTTATCTGATGTAGGTAAGCTCTTTTTTTATTCCCAAAAGCAATGATCATATAGCATGAAGGGTTTGTAATTATGGTAAAATCTATGTATGTGATATGACAAGGAGAGGGAAGTGTGAAGATTACGAAGGAGAAGGTTATCGGTGTAATCGTACTTATTGCAGTATGTATACCATTTACGGCATGGAAAGAATCAAAAGTGAAAGATTTTCCGGTTTCTATTTTTTCGGAAGAAGCAGATGGTGAGTACGGTCAGAAGCTGAAATATACTGCTTTTTTACCTGATGTTGCGATTTGGATGAACGGTTGGGAAAAGAAGTGGACAGAAGGGGAAAGAACTGTTTATCAAAAAGGGAATCGCATTGTAAATGTGTTTCATCCTCCTGGCGATGATGGTTATTACCTTCTTGAAGCAAGAGAAAATAAGTGAACGCAACCGTAAGAAGTGGAGGTTAAATAGTGAAAGCTTCAACATTACTATTTAAAATTGAAAGTAATATGGATCAATTTTCACCAGCTGAGAAGAAGGTTGCCATGTACATAATGGAGAATGCAGAGATTGTTCCGAACTTAACGACGAAAGAAGTGTCAACGAATGCAGGCGCAAGTGAGGCGAGTGTCGTTCGTTTTTGTAAGTCGATTGGGATTGGGAGCTTTAAAGCATTTAAGATAGCACTCGTTCGTGAATTAACGATTGCTGATTATAATATTAACGATTTTTCAGTGATGAATACAGAAGATGGACCGTACGATTTATTTAATAAAGTTACTTATGTGAATAAAGCTGCAATTGAGGCGAGCGTGACGGCGATAGATAAAAAAGAACTTGAAAAAGCTGCAGATCGTATTGTAAATGCCGATAAAATTATCTTTTATGGAGTAGGCGGATCAGCTACTCCGGCGATGGACGGAGCTTATAAATTTACAAGGCTCGGATTTACAGCGATGATGCTATCTGATTTTCATATGATGCTGCCGCTTGTGACGAATTTAAAAGAAGGCGATATATTTGTTGCGATTTCAACATCTGGTCGAACGAAAGATGTGCTTGAAATGGCGCAGTATGCAAAGAGACAAGGTGCAACTGTTATTGGAATTACGAAACTAGATCAATCATCACCGTTATATAAAGAAGCGGATATTCGCCTTTGTATGCCAGATGTAGAACAAGATCATCGTATTGCGAGTATTGCTTCGAGAATGACGCAATTGAATATGATCGATGCTTTATATGTGATTACTTTCAATCGAATTGGTAATAAAGTATTGAATCAATTTATGGAGACACGAGAAGAAGCGTTGCGGTTACGGAAGTTAAAGTAGAAGAAAAGATGAGGAGACTCATCTTTTTTTATCCCGCTATTTGCCGTGCAGTAAGACCCTCACTTCAAAATTCAGCGGAAGCAAAGAAAGTTAGGTGGGGATCAACTGCCCGTTAATGCCCGATTGGTGCGGGCTAATAATCAGTGGGGATGAACAAAACCCCCACTGATTAAAGTTTCACTTTATGATCTTTGACAAAAATATGTCATGTTGTGAAATTTTATTTCATAAAATAAGAAAGAGTCATTGATTTTTAGTTTCTTAAAGTTATAATAAAAGTGTGAAATATAATTTCAAAGAGGGTGGCAATATGTTAGAAAATTTATCGACAGAACATCGTAATGAGAAAACAATGAATTTGGATGAGATGAGCATAAAAGAAGTGTTGCAAAGTATGAATGAAGAAGATCGAACTGTTGCGTTAGCAGTTGAAAAAGAGATAGAACAAATTGAAAAGGTTGTACAGACTGTTATTAAATCTTTTGAAGAAGAGGGACGTTTAATTTACATTGGTGCTGGTACGAGTGGTCGTTTAGGTATTCTAGATGCAGTGGAATGTCCGCCGACATTTGGCACGGATGATAAAATGGTGCAAGGATTTATAGCCGGTGGATTGAAAGCGTTTACTAAAGCGGTGGAAGGTGCTGAAGATCGCGAAGAGTTAGCAGAAGAAGATTTAAAAAGTATTGGATTAAATGAGAAAGATACAGTGATTGGAATTGCTGCAAGTGGTAGAACTCCTTACGTAATTGGCGGCTTGAAATACGCACAGAGCGTAGGAGCGAGTACAGCGAGTATTTCTTGTAATAAAAATGCTGAAATAAGTAAATATGCAAAGTTAAATGTGGAAGTAGAGACAGGTGCAGAAATATTAACAGGATCAACACGTTTAAAAGCTGGTACAGCACAAAAATTAGTGTTGAATATGATTTCAACAGCTTCGATGATTGGTGTAGGAAAAGTATATAAAAACTTAATGGTAGATGTTCAATCCACAAATGAAAAGTTAGTAGAACGGTCAAAACGAATTATTGTGGAAGCAACAGGCGCTAGTTATGAAGTAGCGGCAGAGTATTATGAAAAGGCAGAACGTAACGTAAAAGCTGCCATTGTTATGGTGTTGTTGCAGTGCGAATATGGGGAAGCACTGGAGAAACTAAAATGCGCAAAAGGGTTTGTGAAGAAAGCACTATAAAATAATAGGGAGGGGGATTCTATTATGAAGAAAGAAGAGAGAATGGCCAAGGAAATTTCGGAGCAACTTGGAGGAATAAAAAATATTCGTAGTATTGCTCATTGTATGACGAGACTACGATTAACGCTTCATGATGAAAGTAAAGTAAACATGGACCTTTTGAAAAAGGTTGAAGGTGTTATGGGTGTTATAGAAGATGAGACGCTTCAAGTTGTCGTTGGTCCAGGAACAGTAAATAAAGTAGCAGCTGAAATGGAAGGCTTAACAGGACTACGAATTGGTGAGGTAGCAGATCATCACCTTGAAGATATTGGGCAAGAGATGAAATCAGAGATTAAGAAGAAAAATAATACACCGGTGAAAAACTTTTTACGAAAAATAGGAAGTATTTTCATTCCGTTAATTCCAGGACTTGTTGCGTCAGGAATTATAAACGGGGTTGCTAACTTTGCGAAAAATGCTGGTGCTGATCCAAATGCAACGTGGTTACAAATGTTACTACTCATTGGCGGCGGTATCTTTACATTCTTAGGAATTTTAGTTGGTTGGAATACAGCGAAAGAGTTCGGTGGGACACCGGTTCTTGGGGCAATTGCTGGTATTTTAATTTTCAACCCGGCGATGGCAAACGTAAAATTGTTTGGTGAAGCATTAGTGCCTGGACGGGGCGGATTATTCGCAGTTATTTTTGCAGCATGGCTTATGGTTGTAGTGGAAAGACAAGTTCGAAAAGCAGTGCCAAATGCAGTTGATATTATTGTGACACCACTCATTACTGTATTAGTTGTAAGTATCGTAACGATGTTAGCCATTCAGCCATTAGCAGGTTTCTTATCAGATGGTATTACGAGCGGAATTAATGCGATTTTAAATATTGGCGGAGCATTTGCTGGCGCAGTACTTGCGGGAACATTTTTACCTCTCGTTATGGTCGGATTGCATCACGGTTTAACACCAATTCATATGGAATTTATTAATCAAACACACGTAACACCTTTATTACCAGTACTTGCAATGGCTGGTGCTGGCCAAGTGGGCGCAGCAATTGCGATTTATGTGAAAACAAAAAACAAACGACTTCGAAATGTAATTAAAGGTGGATTGCCAGTTGGCTTTTTAGGAATTGGTGAGCCGCTATTATACGGGGTTACATTACCACTTGGGAAACCGTTTATTACTGCTTGTTTAGGAGCGGCTGTCGGTGGTGCATTCCAAGCAGTTATGCAAACGGCTTCACTTGGAATTGGCGTATCAGGGCTATCTTTAATTCCGTTAATTGCTGACAATAAATATTTACTATATTTCTTAGGTTTAGTAATTGCATATGCTTTCGGATTTATCTTTACGTACTTCTTCGGATTTAAAGAAGAAATGGCAGAAAACATATAGAGAAAGGGATTCCTTTCTCTTTTTCTATTAATAGAAAGGGAGATTTATATGATCGGAGTTTCCATTTATCTTTCAAAAGAACGAGTAGAGAAACAAGAAGAGTGGTTAAAAGTAGCGAAGGAAAATGGGTTTACATCTATTTTTACATCACTGCACATTCCAGAAGATGATCCAAATACGTATAAAGAGTTAATTCAAATATTAGGGAGACAAGCTCTTGCACGTGAAATGGAGCTAATGGTTGATGTTTCTCCAAAATCGTTACACCATTTAGGGCTAACATATGAAAATGTGGAAGAGTTATTGAACTGGGGCATTACCGGTTTAAGAATGGATTACGGCATTGCGCCAAAAGAAATTGCAAGCGTATCTCATAAGATGAAAGTAGCTTTAAATGCGAGTACGATTACAAAATCATTTTGGAAAGAATTACTTGCAGAACATATAAGAGTAGAGAATGTAGAAGCATGGCATAATTTTTACCCGCGCCCAGAGACAGGACTAGCAAAGTCTTTCTTACAAAAACAAAATCAATATTTACAGAAGTGCGGAATAAAGACAATGGCATTTATTCCAGGAGATGCGGAAAAACGAGGGCCGTTATATGAAGGGTTACCAACGTTAGAAAAACATCGCAATATGCGCCCACTTGAAGCGTACTTAGAACTTGTTCAAGATTGTGGTGTTGATAAAGTATTGATTGGAGATATAAGCGCAAGTTTAAAAAGTATGCAAGAAGTAGCTAGTGCAAGTAGAGGGATTATTCCATTGCGTTACAAATCATTTATAACTGATAAAGAAGTATTAAAAGTGGTAGAGCAAGTGCATACAAATAGACTAGATCCGGCTCGTGATGTTATTCGATCTGTAGAATCAAGGGAAGGAAATAGAGTGGTGATAAAGCCGATGCATACAATTGTAAGAAAGAAAGGGAGTATTACAATTGATAATGAATTGTATGGTAGATATGCAGGGGAGATGCAAGTTGCCATAAATGATTTATCTGTAGATGAGAAAGTGAATGTTGTTGGAATGGTTGTGGAAGAGGACATTTTTTTGCTGCCTTATATTGGCGCTGGAAAAATGTTTCAACTTTTTCTATCCGATAGAATAAAAGCTTGAATTAGCGCTATTTCGTATGAAAACATTATCCGTAAAACGGATAATGTTTTTGTTTTCTTTAAAAAAGTATTTGACGAATGAAATAAAATACCGTATTGTTTTGACTTGTAAATAAAAGTTCACCATAACAAAACAAAAAGGAGAGTTCAAAATGAATCAATATATTGGGAATTTAATTATTCGTATCGTGTTAGGAGTTACGTTCTTTGCACATGGTTTAGCAAAGTTTCAATCAGGTATTGATAACGTAGCAGGATGGTTTACAAGCATCGGTTTACCAGGTGGCCTTGCATACGGCGTAGCAACTGTAGAATTAGTTGGTGGTATATTATTAATTATCGGTTTAGGTGTACGATATGTAGGATTGTTATTCGCTCTTATTTTAGCTGGAGCTATCGTAAAGGTAAATGGAGCAGCAGGTTTATTAGGAGATGGAAAGAATCCAGGATATGAATTAGATCTTGCATTATTATCAATGGGTGCGTATTTATTCGTAGTAAAAGCAGAAGGATATGTAGATCGTTTCTTAAAAGAGAAAGTAATGAAAACGAAGTAAATTTTATTTATAAATTGTTGACTTGAAGAATTAATGTAACTATAATGATTACAGCTAATAGATTAAGAGTAAAACAATTTAAATGTTTTTTTATACAAGATGTAACCGTGATGGTTACGTCTTGTGTAAAAATAAATAAACGGGAGGAAGTAATATGCCTAAATCAAATTTAGAAATTATTAAAAGCACGTATGAAGGATCAGCTTCTTCGAATGCAAAGCATTTAGCAGAAGCCCTCTCTGAAAAAGTGGAATGGACAGAGGCAGAAGGTTTTCCGTACGGCGGAACATATAAAGGCGTAGAAGCTATAATGGAAAATGTATTTAGCCGTTTAGGATCAGAATGGGATGATTATAAAGCAAGTGTAAATACATATCATGAAGTAAACGGAAAAGATGTAATTATTGCTGAAGGTATGTATTCTGGAGTTTATAAAGAAACAGGAAAATCATTTGAAGCAGAATTTGTTCATGTATGGCAACTTGAGAACGGAAAAATCGTGAAGTTTAAGCAATATGTAGATAGTCATATTGTTAGGGAAGCGATGAAGAGATAATGCTTTTTAAATGGATCGTAGGTATATGCATTACAATTATAGTAATTTTCTCGTCTATAGTTGGCGGAAAGAAATTGCTTGCATATGTGGAAAAAGAAAATAAAAATATTCAAACCGAGCGAGCGGCAAACGAAAAAGAGAAAAAAGCTGCAGAAGAAGCTCCGCAAATTAGTGAAGGTGAAATTATTTCTACTATGCATAAAATGGTGCACCAAAAGGTAAAATCCTCTGAAAAATGGGGATTTGTAGAGATGACAAAAAAGGAAATTTCTAATGTAAAAAGAGATATTGAAAATAGTACAGGTTTTCAATATAAAATGAAGTTATTTTCTATTATAAATAGGTGGGAAAAAGGAGATTTTTCTCAAACTGTTGAGGAGCATAACTTTTTATGGAGCCTTCAAGGTGGAGATACTGGCAAGGCGACGGAACGTTTATCGCCAGAAGAGGAAAAGCAGTATATAAGAGAAATGAAGAGTAAATAAAAACATCGCCAACCTAGATGACGATGTTTTTTCATTAAGAATGTTTTCGTATTAAAGGTCTAGTTGGCTGAACGGCAACAGTTTTGAAATGAGAAAATAAATAACATCCTGTTACAACGACAACTGTCCCTAAAATTTGTATCCACGTTAATTCTTCTCCGAGGAATATGAATGCTAAAATGGCTGTGAAAATTGGATTGAAGTTTAGAAAAATACCTGATGTAGTTGCGCCTAATTTTTGTACGCCAATATTCCAAAATACCATACAAAGAACTGTCGAAATAAGCCCAGTATATAAAAGTGATGTGATGAAAGAAGTATTTATATTTGAAACAGTGAAGCTACCTATGTTGAACGGTAGTAATAAAATAACGCCGAAAATACCAGAGTACAACGTTGCCATAAGTGGTGTAGTTGTTTTTGTTGCCCATTTACTACAAACAGAATAGATTCCCCAAATACAAACTGCTGCAATCATCCATAAATCACCGCTATTAAAATGTAGTGAAAATAAAAGCGAGAAATCACCTTTTAATAGGACGAGGATGACCCCGAAGAATGAAAGAATCATGGATAGGATTTGAAGTGTATTTATTTTTTCTTTTAGAAATAATACTGAAAATAATGCGATTGAAATTGCATTCAATGTAGAGATAAGACCTACATTCGTAGCGGATGTTTTTTCTAATGCTAAAAATTGAAAGATGTTAAAAAGAGCGACTCCTGAAATTCCCATGAATATTAACGGAAGTATCGCGGTACGTGGTGGAAGGATTTTCTTTTCTTTAAACCATACCATTGGTAATAAACAAACAATCGCAATCAGCCACCTTAAACTTGTCAGTGTCATCGGTGATGCATGATCGACGAGTGATTTTCCAACGACGAAATTTCCTCCCCATAATAAGCTCGTTAGTAATAGTAAAAAGACGTAAAAATAAGGCATGATAAAATCCCCTTTTTTGTAATCAATACTAATTGTAAATAATTTTAGCATTTTTCTTTATTATGTAATATATTCTTTTGTATAATGGTGAAAACTCGATAAAATATTTAGTTTAAAATGATATTTACAGAAAAATATTCAGTTTTATATAAATTATAAGTTGTTTTTTCGAATAATCATCGGTAAGAAAAAAGGAGGAATTGTAATGGAGTCGTCTGTTATTAAAGTGTTGGATGATTTGGATGTACAAATTTTAGATATATTGCAGAAGGATTCACAAGTAAGTAATGCAGAGCTGGCACGTCGCGTTAATTTATCACCGGCTGCGATGCATGCAAGAATAAAAAGGTTAGATGGGGAAGGTTTCATCGATAAGCAAGTTGCGATTTTAAATCAAGAAAAGCTTGGGTTTGATTTATTATGCTTTATTTTTATGAGTACGAATATTCATCAATTTGACAAGTTGGAAGTGTTGGAGAAAGAATTAGAATCAATGCCGGAAGTGTTAGAATGTCACTGTTTAACAGGAGAGTACGATTATTTATTAAAGGTTGCAAATCGTGATCGTAAAGAACTAGAGCAGTTTATTAGAAAGCTGAATAAGCTTGGTATTACACGTATACAGACGAGTTTGGCACTTCGTGAAATTAAATATTCAACAGTATTGCCGATACGAGATGAGGAACCGAGCATCGATTAGATTGCTTGGTTTTTTGTTTGTATAAAGTGATTGACGAGGAGAAAAGAGAGCTGTATTATTATATAAAATTATGAATTAAAATTCATTTAAAGTTATAAATATTAATATCGAGGGCAAGGGGATGTAATATGAAAATCTGTAATGCGGTGACGAGTGATGTGAAAGAAATTTATAGTCTTATTGAGGTTTATGCAAAAGAGGGAGTTGTTTTACCACGTTCTCTTTTGTCTCTTTATCAATATTTGCAATGTTTATATGTTATGAAAGAAGACGAGAGAATTGTTGGAGTTGCTGGATTGCATGTATTGGGGGAAGATCTTGCAGAAATACGATCGTTAGTAGTTTCGCATACATATGCAGGGAAAGGGATAGGGCGTATGCTCGTAAATCATGTAATGGAGGAAGCTACGAAAATAAATGTAAGAAGAGTAATTTCCTTAACATATGAAACAGTATTTTTTCAAAAGTGTGGATTTGATTTTGTAAATAAAGAAACGTTGCCAGAGAAAGTATGGATTGATTGTAGACATTGCCCAAAGGTGGATTATTGTGATGAAGTGGCGATGGTGCGGTATGTTGGATGAAAAATTTATAGGGAAAAAGTTCCCACTATTATTTACATATATAGTGGGAATATATATTTCCATAAGAAATGGACAGGTTATTAAGAATTTGAATTCTTTTGTCTTACGGCAAAATTATAAAGTGGATCTTTAAGTTCATAGTTATACGTTAAACCGTCAACAATTCCTACAACTTTATCATTATCATAAAGATCGAGCATAAATTGTGCCATTTGTTTTGCAGTGTGGAATTTCGGTACAACATTATCGTATTGGAATTCATCAATATCAAATGAACGCTTTGCAAATTCTGTTTCAGTTGCAGCAGGAGCTAAAACTTTTGCTTGCAGTTTTGCGCCTTGTTCTTTCAGTTCGTGAGACAACCCTTCTGTAAATGCACTTACATAGAATTTCGTAGCGCAATACGTAACAGCATCAGCAACAATTGTGTATCCGCCGCCCGATGAAACGTTAATAAGCTGTGTTCCATCAACCATTGAATAATCTCGAACGAAAAGAGAAGAGAGTATTGTTAGTGCTTCTATATTTACATGTAACATCGTTTCGATTTTATTTAAATTTTGTTCAGCAATTGAGGCGAAATTACCAAAACCTGCGTTGTTAATCCATGTTTCAATTTGAAAAGATTGTAGGCTTTCATAAAGTTTATAAACATCTGCAGTAACAGATAAATCAGTTTTTCGAATGACAACATCCAATTCTGGATGCATTTCGTTAATTTTCAATTTTAATTCGTTTAATTCTTCTTGTCTTCGAGCTACAAGTACTAAATTTTTTCCGCGAGATGCAAATGCTAAAGCTGCTTCATAACCAATTCCGGAACTTGCGCCAGTAATAACCGTGTATTTCATATAAAATCCCCCTAAATTCAAATTCATTTATGGTTAGATTGTATTTGTTAGAGTATACTCTAAGTCAAACGTTTTTTATAAATTTGATACGGTTATAAAATATATGAGGGTAAGCATGTGAAGGGAGTTTTAGTATGTACACAATTAGCGAGGTAGCAAAATTATTAGGCGTGAGCACACATACACTACGTTATTATGAAAAGGAAAATATATTAATTGCAAATCGTGATACAAATGGAAATCGACTTTACGAAGAGTCACATATAAAGTGGTTGCAGTTTGTAATGAAATTAAAACAAACGCAAATGCCAATAGCGAAAATAAGAGAATACGCTAGATTATATACAGAAGGGGAGCATACAACAGAAGCTCGTTTACAGCTCCTAGAAGATCATAGGAAATCTATTCAGATTCAAAGAGAAAACTTAGAAGTTACAGAGAAGATGCTTGAGAATAAAATTAGTGCATACAAAAACTCATTGGAAAATAAATAGATGGTTGTTATGTGATGAAAAATGGATTTGATCTATAAGTATTTCATCATAGTGTATGGATAAATAAAAAAGAGCAGCTAGCAAAAGCTAACTGCTCCATTCAAGGGATCTCTCCAAGGGGGAGTGGAGAAAATATTATGTTACTAGCATTATTGACAGATTATTAAAAAATATACAAATAGGATGAAAGAAATTTTAAATAAACTTTCGGCATTGACAATTTTTAAAATGTTCATGTACAATATATATG
>NZ_WEII01000090.1:0-14876 GCF_009183805.1 Bacillus sp. B2-WWTP-C-10-Post-4
CACCCGTTCCCATACCGAACACGGAAGTTAAGCTCTCTAGCGCCGATGGTAGTTGGGACCTTGTCCCTGTGAGAGTAGGACGTCGCCAAGCAACTAAAAACACAAGTCATTTGACTTGTGTTTTTTTTATTTCCCATGAAATAGATTTGGTTCCATTAATAAAAAATTTGAAATATAGTAAGGGATTTTTTGAGCAGAAATACTTAAAAATTGATAAATAAATGGATAATCTTCAGAACTATAACTACCAAGTAAGTCATACCACCAATCTGTTTCATACCTAGAAATCATGCTTAAATTATAGAGCAATAAATAATGAATGAGGAGTTCAGGTAATATTGGCTTAGGATTTCTAGGATCAGTCGTAAGTGGCAAATAATAAGTATTAGTAAGATGTTCATAGTATAAAGGAGTACTGTACATAGGATTCCATGATTGAATGGGCGCTGTAAAAAGTAAATTCGATTCATTTGTCTTCTCAGGTACGTGCTGTATTGATAAATGCTTACAAGATGTTTCAATGTAACGAGAAAATCTCTCTTTAGTCATATGTAATCGATCTAGTAGGTTGACTGAAAAGGAGAGCTCATTTTTAATTGTTGAATCGATTTTATATAAAGTTGATCCTTTTTGACTATAACGAAATAAATTTTGTAATTCTGGAATATTTCCCATTAATTCTAACATGTTAAATTTTTCTGCTTCTAAGTGTTTCATGTGAAACAGTTGTTCTGCAACATGAGTAAATAATCCGTTTTTTTGTACCTTCACCTCATCTTCTAAAAATTGATACCCTTGTTTTTTTCGTTTGCGAGTTGTAACGCCATGAGCTAAAACAGTAGTGGATTCAGGATAGTTAGGGTCAATAGTTAGTAGGCATGCTTTAAAAAGTTGACTAATTCCATAAAATAACAACATTGGTTGAATGGAAAATGGAGCTGTCTTATATAATTCATAATAATTTTTCCCGTGTTCTAAGTAATAAATAAAGGGATAACAATTTTCAAAACTTTTTTTTTCGGCATCCTGAATAGAGGATTTTTCGTAACAACGGGCAAGATAACGTTGTACGTTTTGAGATGAAAAAAAGAAACTTAACTGCTGCCAAGTACAAGATGTTTGATGCATATATTACGCTCCTTTTATTGTCTAAAAATTCTAACATATATATACGTCCTTGACAGTATTTTAACCAATTGATAAGCTACTAATAATAATTTCTGGTATCATAGGGGGAACAATTATGTGGGAATCTAAATTTGTTAAAGAAGGTTTGACTTTTGATGATGTATTACTTGTACCAGCTAGGTCAGATATATTACCAAGAGAAGTAAGTGTTAAAACAGTTTTATCTGAAAGCTTACAGCTAAACATCCCGTTAATTAGTGCAGGAATGGATACAGTAACAGAAGCTGACATGGCTATTGCAATGGCTCGCCAGGGTGGTTTAGGAATTATTCATAAGAATATGTCTATTGAGCAACAAGCAGAGCAAGTTGATAAAGTAAAGCGCTCTGAAAGCGGCGTTATTTCAGATCCTTTCTTCTTAACGCCAGAACATCAAGTATATGATGCAGAACATCTTATGGGAAAATATCGTATCTCAGGTGTACCGGTTGTAAATAATTTAGATGAGCGAAAATTAGTTGGTATTATTACAAACCGTGATATGCGCTTCATCCAAGACTACTCAATCAAAATTTCTGACGTAATGACAAAAGAACAATTAATTACAGCTCCAGTTGGTACTACACTGGAAGAAGCTGAAAAGATCCTACAAAAGTATAAAATTGAAAAACTCCCTCTTGTTGATAATAACGGTGTATTACAAGGGCTTATTACAATAAAAGATATTGAAAAAGTAATTGAATTCCCAAACTCTGCTAAAGATAAGCAAGGACGCTTATTAGTTGGAGCAGCAGTTGGTGTAACAGCGGATGCTATGCTTCGTATTGATGCATTAGTAAAAGCTAGTGTAGATGCAATTGTACTTGATACAGCACATGGGCATTCTAAAGGCGTTATTGATAAGGTAAAAGAAGTTCGTGCTAAATATCCATCACTAAATATTATCGCTGGAAATGTTGCTACTGCTGAAGCAACGAAAGCACTAATTGAAGCTGGTGCAAACGTAGTTAAAGTTGGTATTGGACCAGGTTCTATTTGTACAACACGCGTTGTAGCCGGTGTTGGTGTACCACAATTAACTGCGGTTTATGATTGTGCAACAGAAGCTCGTAAACACGGCATTCCAGTTATTGCTGATGGCGGTATTAAGTACTCTGGTGATATGGTGAAAGCTTTAGCGGCAGGAGCACATGTTGTTATGCTAGGTAGCATGTTTGCAGGTGTTGCAGAAAGCCCTGGAGAAACTGAAATTTACCAAGGTCGTCAATTTAAAGTGTATCGTGGTATGGGTTCTGTCGGTGCGATGGAAAAAGGAAGTAAAGATCGTTACTTCCAAGAAGGCAATAAAAAACTTGTCCCAGAAGGTATTGAAGGACGAGTACCATATAAAGGACCTTTAGCAGATACAGTTCACCAATTAGTTGGTGGCTTACGTGCAGGTATGGGATATTGCGGAGCACAGGATTTAGAATTCTTACGCGAAAACGCACAATTCATTCGTATGTCAGGTGCTGGCTTACGTGAAAGTCATCCTCATCACGTACAAATTACAAAAGAGGCTCCAAACTACTCATTATAATGTCTTATATACAAATAGACAGAGATTTGATATCTCTGTCTATTTTTTTTTGATTATGTTAGAATAACGGTTATGTGAGTACATAGATATTGGGGGTAGCAAAAGTGAAAGGTATGTTTTGCAAAAGATTCATTGCTTTGGTAACAGTGCTTACACTAGCTTGTAGCATTTTTATGCCATATAGCAATGCATCAGCTGAAACAGGAGCCGCTTTAAACATTGAAGCAGGTGCGGCAATTTTAGTAGAAGCGAATTCTGGGAAAATTTTATATCAAAAGAATGCAGATGAATTATTATCCATTGCTAGTATGACAAAGATGATGAGTGAATATTTAGTTCACGAAGCAGTGGATAAAGGAAAACTTAAGTGGGACCAGAAAATTAAGGTTTCTGAATATGCATATAAGGTTTCACAAGATGCTTCATTATCAAATGTTGCATTAGAAAATGGTGGCTCTTATACAGTAAAAGAGTTATACGAGGCAATGGCAATCTTTTCTGCAAATGGTGCAACAATTGCATTAGCAGAAGCAATTGCAGGTAAAGAAGTAGACTTCGTAAAAATGATGAATGATAAATCGAAAGAACTAGGGTTGAAAAATTATAAATTTGTCAATTCTACAGGTTTAACGAATAAAGATTTAAAGGGAATGCATCCTGAAGGAACAACAGCGGATGAAGAAAATAAAATGTCTGCAAAGGATGTTGCAACTTTAGCACAACATTTAATTAAAGATTATCCAAAAGTGTTAGATACAGCAAAAATCCCTAAAAAAGAATTCCGTCCAGAAAAAGAGAAGTTTGCAATGTCGAACTGGAACTGGATGTTAAAGGGCTTAGTTAAAGAATATGATGGCGTAGACGGCCTAAAAACAGGCTCAACTCCAGAAGCAGGAGATTGCTTCACTGGTACGGTTGAAAGAAACGGAATGCGTTTTATTTCTGTAGTTATTAAAACAAGTTCTCATACAGCACGTTTTGATGAAACAAAGAAGCTATATGATTATGGATTTGCTAACTTTGAAGTAAAACAAATGTATAAAAAAGGTTCTTCAGTAAAAGGACAAGAAACAGTACGAGTAGAAAATGCGAAAGATAAAGATGTAGCAGTTCAAACGAAACAAGCAATTTCACTTCCAGTGCCAAAAGGAAGTAAAGATGTTTATAAAACGGAATTAAAAGAATCAAGTAAGGGACAAGAAGCACCTATTAAAAAGGGAGCTGCGCTTGGTCAAATGGTAATTACGCCAAAAGATACAAACGACCCTGGATTTTTAACTGGTAAGTCACTGCAAGTGGATCTTGTAACAACATCTGAAGTAGAAGAAGCAAACTGGTTTACTCGTGCTATGCGCGGAATTGGTTCATTCTTTAGTGGCATGTGGAATAGTGCTGTTGATACAGTAAAAGGTTGGTTTTAAAAGCTCCTCATGATAGGAGCTTTTTTTTATTCCTATTTTTCATACCGACTTTATGAAAAAGTAGTAGACAAGCATCTGATAGTTAGTGGTAGAATGTAAGAGTATTCTTAATTTTCGCCTTTAACGGGGGAAAGCAATTCACCTAGGGGGGTTTTTGTACATGACAAATGTAACAGGGACAGAACGTGTAAAACGTGGAATGGCAGAAATGCAAAAAGGCGGCGTTATTATGGACGTAGTTAACGCTGAACAAGCAAAAATTGCAGAAGAGGCAGGCGCAGTTGCCGTTATGGCATTAGAGCGTGTACCAGCAGATATTCGTGCAGCAGGTGGCGTTTCTCGTATGGCAGACCCAACAATTGTTGAAGAAGTTATGGGTGCGGTGTCAATTCCGGTTATGGCAAAATGCCGTATCGGTCACCTTGTAGAAGCACGTGTATTAGAATCATTAGGGGTAGACTATATCGATGAGAGTGAAGTATTAACTCCTGCTGATGAAGTATACCATTTAAATAAACGTGATTACACAGTTCCATTTGTATGTGGTTGCCGTGATATCGGAGAAGCTGCACGTCGTATTGCAGAAGGTGCATCTATGCTTCGTACAAAAGGTGAACCAGGAACAGGAAACATTGTAGAGGCAGTGCGTCATATGCGCCAAGTCAATGCAGAAATCCGTCAAGTTGCGAGTCTACGTGAAGATGAGTTAATGACATATGCAAAAAATACTGGCGCTCCTTACGAAGTATTACTTGAAATTAAACGTCTTGGTCGCTTACCAGTTGTAAACTTTGCGGCAGGTGGTGTAGCAACACCAGCAGATGCAGCATTAATGATGCAACTTGGTGCTGATGGGGTATTTGTTGGATCTGGTATCTTCAAATCAGAAAACCCAGAGAAATTTGCACGTGCAATCGTTGAAGCAACGACTCATTATGAAGATTACGAACTAATTGCAAGCCTTTCTAAAGGATTAGGTAATGCAATGAAGGGTGTCGAAATTTCAACGTTATTACCAGAACAACGCATGCAAGAGCGTGGATGGTAATTAAAGGAGAACTTTAAAATGGTGAAAATTGGTGTACTAGGTCTTCAAGGTGCAGTTCGTGAGCATGTAAAATCAGTTGAAGCAAGTGGTGCAGAAGCTGTTGTTGTAAAGCGTATAGAGCAACTTGAAGAGATTGATGGTCTTATTTTACCAGGCGGTGAAAGTACAACAATGCGCCGTCTTATTGATAAGTATGCTTTCATGGAACCACTTCGTACATTTGCAAAGTCTGGTAAACCAATGTTTGGTACATGTGCAGGGATGATTCTTCTTGCGAAAACACTTATTGGCTATGAAGAAGCACATATTGGTGCTATGGATATTACAGTTGAGCGCAATGCGTTCGGACGCCAAAAGGATAGTTTTGAAGCTGCGCTTTCAATTGAAGGCGTGGGTGAAGACTTCATTGGTGTATTTATCCGTGCGCCGTATGTTGTAGAAGTAGCTGATAATGTTGAAGTGCTTTCTAAGCATGGTGATCGAATGGTAGCGGTAAGACAAGATCAGTTTTTAGCTGCTTCATTCCATCCGGAATTAACAGATGATCATCGTGTGACAGCATACTTTGTTGAAATGGTAAAAGAAGCGAAAATGAAAAAAGTTGTATAAGTAACTTGCAACTTGTATAAGATTATAGTAAATTGATGGTAACAATTTTATAAAATAAGCGTGTTGATAGGAAATAGTAACAAATGTCGTTTCTTATAGAGAGTCGATGGTTGGTGGAAATCGATAGAAACAGTTTGCGAATCCATCCTGGAATGGAATGTGGAATATCTTTTGGATTAGTAAGCATTCCCGGTGAAGAGCCGTTATTTCTACTTGAGAGGAAAGCGGTAATGCTTTCAACTAGGGTGGCAACGCGGGTTAACTCCCGTCCCTTTATATAGGGACGGGAGTTTTTTGTGTTTTATAAAATAAAAGGAGGAGTATATAATGCTTGATATTAAATTTTTACGTACAAACTTTGAAGAAGTAAAAGCGAAATTACAGCATAGAGGCGAAGATTTAACTGATTTCGGCCGTTTTGAAGAACTTGATACGAGAAGAAGAGAACTACTTGTTCAGACAGAAGAATTAAAAAGTAAACGTAACGAAGTATCTCAACAAATTTCTGTATTAAAGCGCGAAAAGAAAGATGCAGAGGCTCTAATTTTAGAAATGCGTGAGGTTGGAGAAAAAGTAAAGGATCTTGATAACGAACTTCGTACAGTTGAAGAAGACTTAGAAAGATTAATGTTATCTATTCCAAATATCCCTCATGAATCTGCTCCAGTTGGTGAAACAGAGGATGATAATGTAGTAGCACGTACTTGGGGAGAAGTGAAAGAATTTACTTTTGAGCCAAAACCACATTGGGATCTTGCTACTGATTTAGGAATTTTAGATTTTGAACGCGCTGGGAAAGTAACAGGAAGCCGCTTCGTATTTTACAAAGGTGCTGGTGCAAGATTAGAGCGTGCTTTAATTAGCTTTATGCTTGATCTTCATACTGATGAGCATGGATATGAAGAAGTATTACCTCCATATATGGTAAACCGTGCAAGTATGACGGGAACAGGACAACTTCCAAAGTTTGAAGAAGATGCATTCCGTATTGAAAGTGAAGATTACTTCTTAATTCCAACAGCTGAAGTACCTGTAACGAATATGCATCGTGATGAGATTTTAAATAAAGAGCAATTGCCTATAAGATATGCTGCATTTAGCTCTTGCTTCCGTTCTGAAGCAGGTTCAGCTGGTCGTGATACACGTGGTTTAATTCGCCAGCATCAGTTCAATAAAGTAGAGCTTGTGAAGTTCGTAAAACCAGAAGATTCTTATGAAGAATTAGAAAAATTAACAAATGATGCAGAACGCGTGTTACAATTATTAGAGTTGCCATATCGCGTTATGAGCATGTGCACAGGCGATTTAGGATTTACAGCAGCGAAGAAATACGATATTGAAGTATGGATTCCAAGCTATGGCACATATCGTGAAATTTCTTCTTGTAGTAATTTTGAAGCTTTCCAAGCGAGACGTGCAAATATCCGTTTCCGCCGTGAGCCAAATGGAAAACCAGAACATGTTCATACATTAAATGGATCTGGTCTTGCAATCGGACGTACGGTTGCAGCTATTTTAGAGAACTACCAACAAGAAGATGGTACAATTATAATTCCAGAAGTTCTTCGCCCTTATATGGGAGGAAAAACAGTTATTAAGTAAATTTAAACATTCATCGGTATGAGTGATTGGTAATTATGAGCGTTGTCAGTACTGTAATGTAGGAAGGGGAAAGTAAAATTTTCCTTTCCTCATAATTTATTTTAGTAGGGTTGACTAACTGTTTTTCTTTTGATATTATATTTGATGTCAATATGGAGGTATACCCAAGTCTGGCTGAAGGGATCGGTCTTGAAAACCGACAGGCGGCGAGAGTCGCGCGGGGGTTCGAATCCCTCTACCTCCTCCAGATATAATTGACAACAGCGCATATAAGTGGAGATTGGAGAACTCGTTACCAACACGTAACGAGTTTTTATTTTAAAACCAATCATAAAGTATGGTGTAAGGTAATTTTGTCCTTATTACACACTCATATTCCGATGATTATCTTCATAGATATGAAAGGAGTCAACATGGATCTTATTATACAAACGTTTCCTTTAGATGGAAAAACTTTATATTATGTACAATGTCCTGTCTGTAAGAACAATAGAATTTTAAACAGTGGTGCAAACGTATCACGCATTATTAGTGATGATACATTCCGTAAACTTTGTGGTTGTACTTGTGATGTAAAACAAGCTACGAGTAAAGTAGAGGCGCCAAAACAAGTTAAAAAAGCAGCTGTAAAGAAAGCGGCGGCTCCAAAACGTACAGGTAAAGTATTAACGGCAGTAATTAACGGGAAAGAAATGACTGTTAAAGAGATTGCTGAAGCATACGATATTAGTACAAGTACTGTTCGTCAGCGTATTAACGCAGGAAAACCTGAGAGTGAAATTATTGCTCCAACAAAGAAGAAGTAATTTAATAGGAAAACCCGTGCATATGCACGGGTTTTTTATTTTACAAGTTTACGTGTTTGTTTTAAAAAATGGCCAATTTTTTTAATGATTGGTTCGATTGAATCACCATCTTTTAAAATATCGTACTCATTAATATTTAAGCGTAATACAGGGCATGAATTAAAGTTGTTAATCCAGTTTTCATAACGTCCATGCATTTCTTTCCAGTACTCAATTGGTGTTTGCTGTTCCATTGGGCGCCCGCGTTCTTGAATACGATCGACAATATCATCGAAAGAACCTTCTAAGTAAATTAATAAGTCTGGATGAGGGAAGTAAGGAGTCATGACCATAGCGTCAAATAAACCTTTGTATGTTTCATAATCAGTTTCCGTCATTGTTCCTTTTTCATGATGCATCTTTGCGAAAATTCCAGTGTCTTCGTAAATGGAACGATCTTGAACAAAACCGCCACCATATTCAAAAATTCTTTTTTGTTCCTTAAATCGTTCTGCTAAAAAGTACACTTGTAGGTGGAAGCTCCAGCGAGTGAAGTCCGCATAGAACTTGTCCAAATATGGATTGGAATCTACTTTTTCAAATGATGTGCGATAACCTAAAGCATTAGCTAATGCAGTTGTCATAGTTGATTTACCCACACCTACCGTTCCGGCGATAGTGATTACTGCGTCATTGGGTATATCATATTTTTGCCTTAAATTCATTATTATTTCGACTCCTTTAAGAGAGTATTTTGAAGGGCAGATAGGATGACGTTTAAATCATCAGGATTTTTTACAAAATCCATATCGTCTCCATTAAATTTCAATACTGGTATTTCCGGATGATCTTTTTTAAAAGCATCCATTGCTGTTTCATAATCTTTTGTGAGCTGTAGTAAGTAATTTGGATCCATGTTTTTTTCAAATTCTCTTCCGCGCATGGCGATTCGTTTTTGCAATGTTTCTAGGCTAGCTGTTAAATAAACAATGACATTTGGCACAGGCATATCTTGTGTAAGGATACGATAAATTTGCATGTATTTGTCATATTGGGAGTCTTTTAATGTGCGGGATGCAAAAATTAAATTTTTAAAGATATGGTAATCCGCTACTACTGGTTTCCTTTGATTCAAATACTTTATGTTAATGTCTTCTAATTGTTTGTATCTATTACAAAGAAAGAACATCTCTGTTTGAAAACTCCATTCGTCGATGTCTTCATAGAACTTTCCTAAAAAGGGATTTTCATCAACAATCTCTTTTAGTAAGTGGAGTTGCATGTGAGTTGAAATTTCCTTCGCAAGTGAAGTTTTTCCAACACCAATTGGTCCTTCAACCGTGATAAATGGTACTCCGGTCACGCTGTTTCCTCCTTTCAATCAGTGATTTACCGTGACTACTAAAAACACAAAACAGAATTATTGTAGCACAAGAGGGAAGCGAGCGGGTTAATTTGATATAAAAAGTTAGAAAATAGATATATGTATTAATTAAATTTTATTTTGGTTGATGATGTTATAGTTGCTTTCAATGTAGTTTCCATTATTTTTAAAGCATGTATATTATCTTGGTCGTTGTTAGAGGCGATACAATCCTCTGGTACATACAATGTATAATTTCTCATATGAGCATCATTAGCTGTAAATAGAATACATATATTTCCGGCAACCCCTGTTAATATTAGATTTTCTATTTTTAAATAACCTAGTAATGAATTTAAAGGTGTTTCATAAAAAGCGGAATAATGTGGTTTAATAAAAATGTAATCATCAGAACTTGGAGCAATCTTATGGATTATGTTTTCGCTATATTCATTTGTACAATGAGTAATAAGTTGGTCGATATCAGATCTCCACAGTTGATAATGGTCATTAACGTAAATTATAGGACAGCCGAAGGATTTCATTTTTTTCTTTAATTGTAAAATAGGGTTTGTTATAATTTCACATTTTTTAGCTAGAATGGGTCCGTGGGAAAATTGAAAGTCATTAATCATATCGATAATGAGCAAGGCGGTATTTTTCATATGTAATCCCCTCTCTTTTTTCTTTTAGGGTGGATTGAATTTGTAAAAGTTATCCCCTGTGTAGTAAATGGAAATAAGTGTACTTTATTTGTAATGAAAGGACTATGTTATGGAACAAGATCAAGATATTTATTTTATGCAATTAGCGATAGAAGAAGCTAAAAAGGCAGAGGAAATACAGGAAGTACCAATTGGAGCAGTTATAGTGTTAGATGGTGAGGTAATTAGTGTTGCCCATAATTTAAGGGAAACTGAGCAGAGATCAATAGCTCATGCTGAGTTGCTAGCGATAGATGAGGCGTGTAAAAAATTAGGGACATGGCGTTTAGAAGATGCAACATTGTATGTAACATTAGAACCTTGTCCAATGTGTGCAGGTGGAATTGTTTTATCACGAGTGAAGCGAGTTGTATATGGTGCAAGTGATCCGAAGGGCGGATGTGCAGGGACATTGATGAATCTTTTAACGGATGAACGCTTCAATCATCAATGTGAAGTAGTATCTGGTGTACTAGAGGAAGAATGCGGTACGTTGTTAACAAGCTTTTTTAGAGAGCTTCGTAAAAAAAGAAAAGCAATAAAAAAATTAGAGAAGAATACTGGGAACTAACGTATTTGCATTTTATAAAGAAACAAGTTATACTGATAATGCCTTTAATGAAGGCAACCGAATATTGGTTTTAACTTTGCCGTGCTAAGCGGGGAGGTAGCGGTGCCCTATACTCGCAATCCGCTCTAGCGAGGCCGAATCCCCTCTCGAGGTTATGTTGCTGTAAGGTCTGCCTTAAGTAAGTGGTGTTGACGTTTGGGTCCTGCGCAACGGGACCCCGTGAACCTTGTCAGGTCCGGAAGGAAGCAGCAATAAGCGGGTCTTCTCGTGTGCCGCAGGAGTGCCTGAACCGAGCTAACTGCTTGAGTAACGCTTATGGTACGTAATCGACGGAGGGTGCACGGCAGTTATATATGTATACAAAACTCACCTTAATACAAAGGTGAGTTTTTTGTATAGAAAATAACTTTTGGAATCTATAAACAGAATGGGTTATAATAAATGAGATAATAACCTTTGAGGGAGGCCGTATTTTCGTGTCATACCAAGCGTTATACCGAACATGGAGACCGCAAAAGTTCGAAGATGTAGTCGGTCAAAAGCACGTGACAAAAACGTTGCAAAATGCCCTTCTTCAAGAGAAAGTTTCACATGCTTATTTATTTTCTGGCCCGAGGGGAACAGGAAAAACGACAATTGCAAAAGTATTTGCAAAAGCAATTAACTGTGAACATGCTCCGGTAGCTGAACCTTGTAATGAATGTCCTTCTTGTTTAGGAATTACACAAGGATCCATTTCAGATGTATTAGAAATTGATGCGGCTTCAAATAACGGTGTAGATGAAATTCGAGATATTAGAGATAAAGTAAAATATGCTCCAAGTGCTGTAGAATATAAAGTATACATTATTGATGAAGTTCACATGCTTTCTATGGGTGCATTCAATGCGCTTTTAAAAACCTTAGAAGAGCCGCCAGGACATGTTATCTTTATTTTGGCGACAACAGAACCTCATAAGATCCCGCCTACAATTATTTCACGTTGTCAGCGTTTTGAATTCCGAAAAATATCAGTGAATGATATTGTTGAGAGATTATCAACGGTCGTGACAAATGAAGGTACGCAAGTGGAAGATGAGGCATTACAAATTGTTGCGCGTGCTGCTGAAGGTGGTATGCGTGACGCACTTAGTCTTATTGATCAGGCTATATCTTATAGTGATGAGACCGTTACGACAGAAGATGTATTGGCCGTAACAGGATCTGTTTCTCAGCAATACTTAGGCAATTTAGTAGAATGCATACGTGAAAATGATGTATCAAGAGCATTGCAAATCATAGATGAAATGATGAGTAAAGGGAAGGATCCAGTTCGTTTTATGGAGGATTTCATTTACTATTATCGTGATATGCTTTTATATCAGACTTCACCGCAACTAGAACATATGTTGGAACGAGTAATTGTAGATGATCAATTCCGTAAGTTGAGTGAAGAAATGCAACCGGAAGTGATCTATGAGATTATTCATACCCTTAGTAAGGGACAACAGGAAATGAAGTGGACAAATCATCCGCGTATTTTCTTAGAAGTTGTTATGGTGCAATTGTGTCAACAGTTTATGATGCAAGCAAATGGTACAGATCGTTTGCAAGCAATTATGAACAGGATGCAGCAACTGGAGAAAGAGTTAGAGCAAGTTAAAAAGAACGGTGTGCCAGCTGGTGTACAACAGGAAGTAAGAGAGACACGTGCAACACCAAAGCCGGTAAGAACAGGAAGTATGAAGATTCCTGTCGGACGTGTAAATGAAGTATTAAAACAAGCGAAGCGTCAAGATTTAGAACAATTAAAAGCTGTATGGGGTGAGTTGTTAGGAAGACTCAAATCATATAACAAAGTAGCGTTTGCTGTTTTACTAGAAAATAGCGAACCAGTGGCAGCTTCAGATGACACTTACGTTTTAGCATTTCAATATGAGATTCACTGTAAGATGGCGAGCGAAAATCGAGAAGCTATGGATACAGTAGAACAAGCTTTATTTGAATTGCTAAGTAAAAGGTTAAATATGATTGCCATTCCAAAAAGTGAATGGGGTAAAATCCGTGAAGACTTTTTACAACGTGAAGGTGGAGAGTCTGAAGAAAGCCCAGAGAAAAAGGGAGATCCTCTTATAGAAGAGGCAGTGAAATTAGTAGGGCAAGAACTCATTGAAATAAAAGAGTAATAATAATTAGGAGGAATTAATTATGATGCGTGGCGGAATGGGAAATATGAATAACATGATGAAACAAATGCAAAAGATGCAAAAGGACATGGCGAAAGCACAAGAAGAGCTTGGTGAAAAAACAGTTGAAGGTACAGCTGGCGGCGGAATGATTACAGTTATCGCAAATGGTCACAAGCAAATTCTTGAGGTGAAGATTAAAGAAGAAGTTGTAGATCCAGAAGATATCGAAATGCTACAAGACTTAGTATTAGCTGCAACAAATGATGCACTTAAAAAGGCTGATGAGCTTTCAAACTCTACAATGGGTAAATTTACAAAAGGCTTAAACTTACCAGGTGGAATGTTCTAGGAGGATATTGATACATGCATTATCCAGAACCAATATCAAAACTAATCGATAGTTTTATGAAGTTGCCAGGTATCGGACCGAAAACAGCGGTTCGATTGGCATTTTTCGTATTAGATATGAAAGAAGATGATGTGTTAGGTTTCGCGAAAGCACTTGTAAATGCGAAGCGAGATTTAGCGTACTGTTCTGTATGCGGACATATTACTGATCGTGATCCTTGTTATATTTGTAATGATTCACATCGAGATCAATCAGTTGTTTGTGTCGTACAAGAACCGAAAGATGTAATCGCGATGGAAAAAATGAAAGAGTATCAAGGTGTATATCATGTGTTACGTGGTGCGATTTCTCCTATGGAGGGAATTGGACCGGAAGACATTAATATCCCGCAACTCTTAAAGCGACTACATGATGAAACGGTACAAGAAGTGATATTAGCAACAAACCCTAATATTGAAGGGGAAGCTACAGCGATGTATATCTCCCGCCTCTTAAAACCTACAGGCATTAAAGTAACTCGTATTGCACATGGTCTGCCAGTTGGTGGAGATTTAGAATATGCAGATGAAGTGACATTATCCAAAGCGTTAGAAGGTCGCAGAGAAGTATAAGAGGAGAAACGAAAATGTTCTTTCAAAAAAAGGGTAAATTGCGTAAAGAGTATGACGATAAGTTAATTGTACTTTTGGAAAAAGTGAAGAATGAGTGGTTACGTCAGAAGAGAATGGTCGAACAAAGTGTAGAACCGTCTCAAGATGTCATTTGTTCTTTGAAAATAGCAGAGGCGAAATATTTCTTTTTGTTGAAAGAAGCAAAGCGTCGTCCTGTAAAAATGGAACAATGGTAAAAGGTTCTGCTTTCTAAGCAGGCCTTTTTATTTTGTTTTTTAAATGCTGAGGTATTGTTTTATTTAGTTTATATAAAAGAGATGCTGCATATGATAACTGTTCTTTTTTATTGTCTTGTCCCATACAAATAGATGTATAGGTCATTCATAAGGAGGAAAAAATGAATTCTACAATTATTATTGTTGGCATTCTTACTTTAGTATTTATTTTTCTTGTTTTTGGTGTTGCCTCTAAGCCGTTACGTTTTATAGGTAAGGTGATTTTTCATGTTACTTTAGGAATAGCATTGCTTTTTATCGTAAATGTTGTAGGGACATATTTTGATTTTCATATCCCGATTAACATGGGGACAGCAGCAATAACGAGTTTGTTAGGCTTACCGGGTGTGGCAGCATTAGTGATTATTAAGCTTTATATCATGCCAAGATAAAATTATTTTGGCATTTTTTTAAAAAGTGTTGACTATTAAATGATTAATATGGTAAATTAATAAGCGTCGTCAGCAACGAAAGAAAAAAGCTGTTGACAGATTTAACGAGAAGTGTTAAATTATAAAAGTCGCTGAAACGCGATGTTGAACTTTGAAAACTAAACGAAACAAACAACGTGAAACGTCAATTTTTATTTTAGATGCTAGACAAACTAACTTTATTGGAGAGTTTGATCCTGGCTCAGGATGAACGCTGGCGGCGTGCCTAATA
>NZ_WEII01000091.1:0-14612 GCF_009183805.1 Bacillus sp. B2-WWTP-C-10-Post-4
GCATATCAGAGAATCAATGGTGGAACGTTTTATTAATAATGATTAGCTTTATGCTCTCTGTAGTAGTGTTTATTAGCTTAGTAAGTTATAAAAAAAGAAAGCTATCTAAAGTATAATGAAGAAAACTATCTATAAACTATTTCAAATCTATATTCTTTGTAATGTAATAGTATTATGTATCATTTATCCAAAAGCATATGCTCAGCAAGATATTAAAGCTACTTTAGATAAGTATATTGAAAAATTTATAAAGGAACAGAATATTCCAGGGGCTGCTGTTGCAATTGTACATAATAAAGATGTATTCTTCACTAAAACGTGGGGGATTACTGGGGAATCTGAAAAAAAAATAACTAGTAAAACACCATTTGCAATCGGCTCAATAAGCAAATCTTTAACAGCTTTAGCTATAGTGAAATTAATAGAAGACAAAAAGATAAAATTAGAGGATTCAGTTCAACAACATCTTCCTTGGTTTAAACTAAAAGATTCTCAAATATCCTCATCTATAACAATCCAACACCTTTTAACTCATACAAGCGGAATAAACACATATGAAGGCTTATTAATATCAGATAAGCAATCCAAAAGTTCTACAGCATTAAAAGAAAATGTAATGAGACTTTCAAATGTAAAATTAACTGCTCTACCAGGAGAAAAATATCAATATAGTAATGCGAATTATATTGTTTTAGGTGCACTTATTGAGGAAATTACAAATGATACATATTCCTCATATATGGAAAAACATGTTTTTCAGCTATTAAATATGAATGGTGCGGCAGCAAGTAAAGAAACTGCATATGAAAAAGGCTATTTAACAGGTTATCAGTCATGGTTTGGCATACCAAGAAAAAGTGTAGTATCCTATGATAATGCCGGGGCACCGTATGGTTATATTACCGCAAATTTGGAAGATATGATTCAATTTATTATGTTTTTGAATCGACAAGAAGATACTCAATTTTTAAAGAAAGAAAACATCGACCTTTATCTTACACCACTTTATAACATAAATTCAGAAAAAAGCTATGGTTTTGGATTAAGAACAACAAGTATAAATGAAAGCGAAACGATGATTTGGCATTCAGGATCAACGCCCGATGCTCGTACAGAAATATTTACTTTAAATAAAAGTGGCTGGGGTGGTGTGATTTTAACAAATAAAAATCATGTATTAGAAGAACCAGCACTTTCAGTATTAAAAAAGGGGATTATTAATATTTTGAATGAAGAAGAACCGGTTGATCCCCATAAAAGCATACCATTTACACAAATTGTTATGTCTACAGTTATACTCGCGCTTTTCATTTCATCAATTATGTTAATTAAAAAATATAAACATAAGGAAACTGTAAAAAAATTAACTTGGTTATTCGTAGGGGCTCTATTCCTACTATTATCTATTATTTTCATCCCACTTCTTACTTATTGTACAAGCTCACCATGGCGTACGATAAAAATATTTGCGGCAGATGTAGGTTTACTTACAAGTATTATAGTAATTTTATTAGCTGTGAACGGATTATTATCAATCTTTATAGGCATAAGACAGAAGAGTATATAAGGGTAAATAATTAAAGAAATATAATTCAAACGTTATAAACAGTTGACCCTCACACAATGTTATTGTTTAAGATAAAGTTGAGCTTCAAAGCAGATGTAACTTATAGGAGGAAATCATGTTTAAAATAGGGGATTTTTCAAAACTATCTTCCATTAGTATACGAATGTTGAGACACTACGATAAAGTGGAATTACTACAACCAGTAAAAGTCGATGAGCAGAGTGGATATCGATTTTATTCAGCAGACCAATTAAAAAAAGTAAATCAAATTCAAACGTTAAAAGCTATGGGGTTTAATATTGCTACCATCAAAGAAATAATAGAATGCGATAATATAGATACCATAAAAGAGCAATTTTTTAATCGTAGTGCTCAAATTAAAGAAGACATGAATAACCTCCAAAAACAATTACGTCTCCTCGAAGACTCAATGAAAACGATGAGAGAGGATGTTGTTGAGATGAATTATCATGTTTCAATAAAAGAAATTCCAGAAAGAACTGTAGCTAGTGTTAGAAAGATTATTCTATCGTATAATTGCGAAGGTGATTTATGGAGTGTATTAATGCAAGAAATTCAAATGAAAAATATTAGTATTGCCCAACCGAGTTATAGTATTGCGGTTTTCCATGATCGTGAATACAAAGAAAATGATGTGGATATAGAAATACAGCTAAGTATTCTTGGTAAGCACGAAAATACAAAAGACGTTACATTTAAAAATATGGAATCGACTAATGTAGCTTCTATAACAGTTAATGGAAGTTATGAACAGATGACAGCTGTAAATGAGGCTGCGGCAAAATGGATTGAGACAGAGGGTTACAAATTAGCAGGCCCGATGTTTAATATTTATCATGTGAGCCCAGCGATGGAATCCGATCCTAATAAGTGGGTTACAGAAGTTTGTTATCCAATAAACAAATAAGTAATAAAAAAAGGCATGTTTTATGCCTTTTTTATTTTATTAATATCTCAAAATATATAAATTTTAATCTTTACAGTTTTCGTATCGGACTATATAAGGCAATAAAGACTTCAATTATTTTAGTAAAAGCAGCTAAAGCAAATATAAATACAGGATTGTAGGCTGAAATAATTCCACCTACTAATGCCCCCAATGGCATAGATAATCGTGTAAGTACACGAGAAAAACCTAAAACACGTCCTTGCAAATTGGATGGAACAGTTTCCTGCCGAATTGATGTAACAATCGTATTCCATGTGATATTACATGTCATCGCGATTCCGAAAGCAATTCCGGGAGCAAGCCAATATGTACTCCACAAAGCAAATGTTAACCCAAGCGCTCCTAAAAATAGGAGTAAAGGAATAAGTACACCACGTCGAAATTTCTTTTCTAAAGGAACGGCAATTAAGCTTCCTAAAAGCCCACCTATTCCTATTAAAGTATAATTATAGCCACTTTGTGCGGAGGTAAGATTTAATGTCGATAATAAATAATACATAAGTACACCTAAAACAGCACTTGCTCCAAAGTTACCTACCATAGCTTGAAGTGACAAAGCTATATTTAACCAATCATTTTTGAGCCATTTAAAACCATCAAACAAATCATTTAGTACATTTTGCAATGTTTTTTTATCAGTATTCTTTTTATTTAAGTTTTTCATAGAAGGTAATATAATCACAGCAATTAATGTAGCAATAAATGAAAGAACATTAATCCAAAGTACTTGAAAGCCGCCAATAAAAGATATGAAAAGCCCAGCTATGATTGGACCAAACAAACTAGCCAATTGATTAACCATTTGATATAAAGAATTAGCCTTCGTTAATGATGCACCTGCGATGTGTGGAATGACTGTAACTGTTGTTACATCAAAAAGCATGGACATAACTGCTAAGATAAAAGTAATTACGTATAAATGCCAGACTTCTAATAGATGTAATGCATGTAGAATTGGTACGAGACTTACTAAAATAATATTGGTAATATTCGCCATCCAAAGTAACTTTTTTCGATCATATCGATCAACTAGTACACCAACTAAAGGGCCAAATAAAACGATTGGCAATACGTTAACAGCAAATAAAGAACTCATAATTACAGCTGAACCAGTTAATTGATATGCAATCCAAGGCAGTGCAAAAGTATATAGTGAATCCCCGATTCGTGAAATGAGTAAACCAAAAATAAAAATCTTGTATTCTTTTGAAAAAGTTGTCTTGACAGTTAATCTTCGTTCTTGTACAAATTTCACAATTGTATGAACCACCTTTAGTAAAGAGGAATTTGAAAATAATCCGTCCAATACGTATTAAATATAGAATTCTGTAAGAAGTTGTTGAATCCTACCTTTATAAGGTTAATTTTATATAAAAGTGTAGGGAATAGAAATTAGGGCGGCTTTTATTGGATGAAGCGGAATGATTCGAGAACAAAAAGGATTGCTAGATAAAGAGTTAATCTTACGACCTTTTCCACAACTTTTGTTTTAGCAGAACTAATAAAAGAGAATCCTATATTACTTCAGCAATGTTTAAATTAGCAACAAAAGCCACTGTAATAAGGGGCTTTTGTTGCTAATAATTTAATGATATGTGTACCCTCCATCTGGAAATAATACATTACCCGTAGTAAAACTATTTTGCATTAAATATAGAACAGTATGTGCAATTTCATTATTATGGCCAGGCCTTTTTACAAGAGAAAGAGATTTATAAGATTCATAAGCATTATCAAGAAATACCACCTAAAGTAGAATATAGCTTAACTGAACATGGAAAAACAGTCAGTACTGTTTTGGATAGTGTGTGTAGTTGGGGAAGAGGTCATTTAGAACATATAGATAAAGGTGAACTATAAAATTGTTATGTAAACTTAGCGTCGTACGAAGTGGAATGGTGTTTTAATAATTTGCATTTTATAATATATAATTAAATAGTGTTGTAGGTTATTATACATATTTAATTCGTTTTTACAAAGGGGAGTTATAAGGTGAATCAATTAGAGTACAAAAGCTTTTATGATAAAGTAGGAAGATTAAATGGATGGGATTTTAGTAAAATAAAATGTGAAACTGTAGGAGAAATATGGGACTTTTATGGAGAAGTGAAAGAAAGATGTAAATCATCAGACATTCTACTTGATGTTGGTACAGGCGGAGGAGAAAATGTACTTAACATAGCATCATCAGCTAAATTGTTGATTGGAATTGATAATTCTAACGGCATGATTGAAACGGCACATTCTAATTTGAAAAAATCAGGTGTACAAAATGTTGAGTTTATTCAAATGGGTTCTGAAGCTTTAACGTTTCCACATGCGCATTTTGATATCGCTTCAAGTTGTCATGCACCATTTGCAGCGACTGAATTATCAAAAGTAATGAAAAAGGGTGCTTTTTTCTTAACGCAACAAGTTAGCGAACATGATAAATTAAACCTAAAAGAGACATTTGGGAGAGGACAATGCTTAGGTGAAAGAGATGGAACTTTAAAAGAAAAGTATATGGGTGAACTTATAAATGCAGGATTTGAACTCGTGCAAGTACGTGAATATGATGTTACTGATTATTACAGTACGCCTGAAGATCTTATTTTCTTATTAAAACATACACCTATTATTCCTAGATTTGGAGAAGAGGAAGAGGATTTTACTATTTTACAAAAGTTCATTGAAACAAATAGTTCTGAAAAAGGGATTCGTACGAATTCAAAAAGATTTATGATTATCGCTGTTAAATTATAATATATTTTAGCGTAAAAGCTGCTTTTCATTTAAAGAAAAGCAGCTTTTTGTGTGGAAAAGAATACAGGAAATACTTGAAAATAATAGAAATAAATAAAGTGTAAATCAAAATATGGAGGATAAATGTTTTGAAACGTTACTATATTAGCAATGAAAAAATAAATGTACATATTACTGAATGGGGGAATAATGACAAGCCCGTTATCTTTTGTTTACATGGATTAGGTAGTACGAGTTTAAGTTTTATAGAAATTGCTGAGGAATTAAAAGAAGAGTATAGATTTATCTCCGTTGATGCACCTGGACATGGTAAAACACCGCCATTTGAAAGAACAGAAGATTATGAGATGCAGAATTTAGCAAATTGGTTAAATGAAATAATAAATGAATTGAGAATCGAATACTTCTATTTTCTATCACATTCATGGGGAAGTTTTGTAGCGTTATTTTATTTGTTACATCATTCAGAAAAAGTACAAGGAAGTATTCTTATTGATGGTGGATATCAAACAAAAAGGCTTCAAGAAAAAACGTTGGAAGAAGAAATTGCTTATTATGAAAAGGACTTTGATGAATACGTTTTTAATAATTGGGACGAATTTTTCAAAAGTGAAAAAGAAGCTTATACTAGGTGGTCTTCATTGTTAGAAGTTGCTGTAAAGGACCTAGGGATCGAAATGGATAACAAAGTATGGTGGCATGCCAGGGGGAATACAGCTAGTAATATAATAAGAGGTATGTATAAAGATGAAACGATAGATATATATGAGAAGCTGCCGGCTAATATTGTATTACTCCGAGCTACAGTTCCACAAGTTTGGGCGGATTATAGAGATAAGACAGTAAATGTTTTCAAAGAGAAAACGGACAGTATAGTAAAAGTAATTCCTGATACTACACACATGTTGCACTGGGAGAAACCAGAAATTGTTATAGCAGAAATAAAAAATAATTGGAGCTAACATATTCATACTAAAGTTGTAGTTTCTATATGGAAAATCCATCCTTCCGTTTGATTTTATCTATTTATAAGTGTA
Organism: Bacillus sp. B2-WWTP-C-10-Post-4; assembly: GCF_009183805.1. Taxonomy (NCBI): domain Bacteria; kingdom Bacillati; phylum Bacillota; class Bacilli; order Caryophanales; family Bacillaceae; genus Bacillus; species Bacillus sp. B2-WWTP-C-10-Post-4. The sequence goes on from NZ_WEII01000091.1 coordinate 6,320, forward strand.
ATACAATACGAATAGATAATAAGAAATGAGGAGGAATGTAAAGTGATTACACATATATCAGATATAAAACTACAAACGGTTTCCATAGAAGGGGTAAAACAAGTTTATAAGGACATATTATCTCTTCCAATAAAAAAAGAAACAGCATCCTTCATTCAATTTGAAGTAACCCCTTATACAACAATTAGTTTTCAAGAAGTGTATGAACCAATTGCACCTGCACATTTTGCTTTTGAAATCCCATATTCAAAATTTCATGAAACAGCAAGATGGCTTGAGGAGTCTGGATTACTCATTGCGAAATGGAAAGATGGTCATATAATTGATGAAGAGGATGGTCGATTCAATTTATACTTTAAAGACGGAGATGGAAATCTACTCGAAATTATCGCGCATAGTTATGTTAAAGAAGATGTATTAGTACCGCAGTCACCTTTAAACATTTTATATGTAAGGGAAATTGGTCTTCCTGTTAAAAGTGTACCTATTTTTAGGGAATGGCTGAAATCAAATCTAAATATGAAAACGATGGAAGACGGGGATATTTTTAACTTTGTAGTTGGTGGCACTGCTTATGTCGTCGCAACTTGGTGGCAGCGACCTTGGATTCCAATCGCCATGAAAGCTCTATCACCGAAAGTACACGTTTCTTTCGGAACACCAGACGTCGCATTTTTACAGCGAATCCAAAATAACTTTAAGAAAAATGGTGTATCATTTGAATGGAAATGTAATGAAGTATCATTTATTGAGCAAGGATATACATTTTCAATTGTGCATACATCAGAGTTTCATTCTGATATTCCTAAACAATTAAACTTACCGCTTTCTATTTAAGGATGGAAAGCGGTAAGTTTTTTGTATATTCGTGAAGAAGGTTTTAGCTAGGATTATAGTGAATTTAAAGAGAGGTATAAGGTGTTATTTTAATTTATGTTAAGGGGAGAAATGAAGTGGTTTTAGGTAATCCAATTGCAAAAGGAAAACAGCAGAAATTTATTTAACTGATGATAAGGTTGTAAAATTATTTAAAGATTACCTCCCAGATACAGAGTCTATGAATGAAGCAAACAAAAAAAATATGCTTATTCATGCGGGCTGCCAGTTCCAAACGTATTTGAAGTGAAAAAGATACACGATAGACAGGCAATTATTATGGAATATGTAAAAGGGGAGAACATTGGTGATCTCCTGCTTAATAATTTGAATGAGGCAGAGCGTTATATCGGCCTTTGTGTTAATGAGGAAAAGGTTAGAGCGTCAAATTAAATCTGTACATAAATTGGATGAAAGCAAAAAGAAGAATATATTACAAAAATTAGATTCTATTACATTTGATTTTAGGCTATGTCATGGAGATTTCCATCCATTTAATTTGATTTTGAGTAAGGAAGAGAAAGTGAAAGTTATAGACTGGGTAGATGCAAGTTCAGGTGATATTCGCGCAGATGTATTTCGAACATACTTGTTGTACTCACAATCTTCGGTAGAATTAGCTGAGATGTATTTACGTATATATTGCAGTCGTACCGGCTTATCAAGAGATGAAGTTTTTCAATGGGCTCCTATTATTATTGCAGCTAGATTTTCTGAAAAAGTATCACCGCAAAATGAAGTGTATTTGAAAAGATTATTGAATCAGTATTTATAAGTCATAAAAAAGGCTGTCAGCAAATTAATAAATGCTGTTGTTTAACCAAAGTTTCCTTGTAGTTAAACAACAGCACTCTTAAATATTGATAGAGGTATACTTATTTTCGATCTTCATCCTATAAAGGTTCATAATCCGTACTTGTTCCTCCGTTAATTCTTCTTTAAGCCAATACATATGCATTAAGCTATATTCAAAAATCTCCTTTAATTTAATAAATAATGGAAACTTGTCTATCATCTCTTTTGGTAGTTCATTTTCCTCTTGATACCCTTCAAATAGTGCTTTTGTAATAGAATGCTCATAGTCAATGATATTCCCATTTCCAGTAAATGAGTATTCTAAAGCACTATAAATAGGAACGGCTAAATCGAATAGGTAAAAATGTTTTTGGAATGAATCCAAGAGAATTTAAGCTTAACAACATGCCTATTCAATCATTTGTTAAACTCAATATAAATAAAGAAGGGGAGTTTAAGATGAATATTTCTAGAAAAATAGAGGTTGAACAGTTACGTAATAAGAATAGTGAGTTATTTGATAAAGATGTACTTAACATATTGAACGGTCAAATGATGTATGAAGAATTTAAAAACGAAAAGCTAATGGGTGAGTCTGATTATGCCCCATTTAATGAGGCAATGTGTGTAAATAGGGCTACTACACAAGTTTTTGATGAAGAATTTATTAAAACAAGAGCAGAAGGACATAACAGTTCAGTAGAAAGTTATACAAAAAAGGTCATAAATCCATTAAAAAATCTTTTTACGAAAAAGTATAAATGCATTGTTTTATGGTTTGGTGAAGATATGTTTTGCCAAATGAATCTACTTACTTTACTTTCATACCTTGAGCAGTCGTGCTATGAAGGGAAAGTATACTTAAATAGTTTCAGGGAGGATGAATTTAAAGTAAATCAAATTGAACTTGAATTGGGGGATTATTCTACTATATACAATGAAGTATTAGTAAACCATAAAAAGACTTATCATAAAGTACCACCTGTAATGTATCAAGCTATAGATTTATATTTAGAAATGCTAAAAGAAGATAATATCGTAATGAAATTCATCTCTAAAAATAAAGGTTTATCAAATCAAGAATTATTAACAAAGTTGTTTTATCTTTTTCCAACAATCGGATATGGTGATACTCAGTACATAGAACTGATTAATAAAATGAAGAAGAAAACTACACCTAAAATATAGGTGTAGTTTTCTTCTTATAATTGCTCAAGTAATTCTAATTCTTTTTCTACAAATAGCATTAGTTCTTTAATGGTTTCACCAGAGAAATCAAAACGAATACCGGCTGCATCATATACTTCTTTTATAGATTGCGAGCTTCCTAGTGATAATGCCTTTTTATAATTTTCTAGCGCTTGCTTAGGATCCTCTTTATATTGTTTATACATTTGTAATGCCCCAAGTTGGGCAATCGCGTATTCAATATAATAAAATGGTACTTCAAAAATATGGAGTACAGGTAACCAACTCGTTGCTATCCAGTTTTCGTAGCCATCAATATGTATGACGCTAGATTGATAATGTTTTTGAAGTTGTAAGTATTTTTCATTTCTTTCTTCAGAAGTATGAATTGGATTTTCATACAGCCAGTGTTGAAATTGATCTACAATAAGCATAATAGGTAAATATGAAATAACATCTTTAAAGAAGTTAATTTTTGCTTGTTTTAAATCTTTTTTGTCTGTATAGAAGGTATCCCAATAATTAAGCGAGAATAACTCCATTGTCATACTGGCTAGTTCAGCTGTTTCAGCTGGAATTTCTATATACTGTCGTAATTTTAATGGTTTTATGAGTTCGTTATGAATACTATGACCCATTTCATGTATAAAAGTGATAATATCATCTTGTGTATAATTTAAGTTCATAAAAATATAAGATAATTGTGAAGCTGGTAAGTACTCACAAAAGCCACCAGCTGCTTTTCCTTTGCGGCTTGTTAAATCAAGACAATTGTGTTTATACATTCGGTTTAATAGTGCTGAAAATTCAACATCTAGTTTATTAAAGATATGAGTGCTCTTTTCAATTAAATCATTTTCATTTGCAATAGGTTTAAGTACTTTTTGATCTGGAGTTACAGCTGATACATCCCACGGGCGAAGCGTATCAACTTGCAGTTTTTCTTTTTTCTCTAGCATTATTTTATCTTTAAGAGGCACAACATATTTACGTATGGATTCGGCTAGTTCATAGCAATCTTTCGCTGAATAATCAAAACGCTCGTATTTTTTGAACATATAATCGCGATAATTCTCTAGTTGAATATTTTTTGCTTTTTGATGGCGAATTTCAATTAATTGATTTAATATGTTTTGGAGTTCTTTTTCAACAGATAAAAATTGTTCAGAAATAATAGTTTTTGCCTTTTTACGGATGTCACGATTCGAATCTTGTAAATAGGATTGTAATTCTGTTATCGTTTTTTCTTCTCCGTCCCAAATTCCACTTAATCCTCCAGTGATTTCAAAGTACTCTGTGACTAATTTGTCTTCCTGTATTTCTAATTCGATATTTTCCTCACAAAATAACTTTTGAGCATTTTTTATTTTTGCATCTAACAAACCATATACGTTAGAATCTAATTCCATTCGAAAAGGTGACTCTAAATATTTATTATCCAATAAATTTTGGTACCGCTTTAAAAGTGGCTTTACAAATTGTTGATCATGTTCAAAAGTATCCTTTATTCCTTCATCATCCGTATTACATTGAAAGGCGATGTAATGTGATCTTAATTGTTCTTCGATTTCCCAAATTACTTTTGACTGCTCTTTTAACCAATTTTCAAGGTCTAGTTTTGAAGAAATCATCTTATTTAATAAAGTCGAAAGAGTTTTTTCCAATTGTAGTACATTACTAATATCAATCGTATTTACACGTTGCATTATATATCCCTCACTTTTTATTTATTCATAGAGATATTCTATTTATTAATTGTAATTCCCTTGTTAAGTGGGGAAAATGTGAAATAATGTTAAATTTAATAATTATAGAAGGTATTTATATGTCAAAGTAAAAAGTTTATCGTAAATGAAAATGTGTGGAGGGGTGCTACATGAGAAAGGGAACAAAGGTACTTGTATTTTTAATTCCATTTGCTTTATTATGTGCCTGTGAGAATGAGATTGAAGATGCTAAAAGTGAAGATTCTATAGTGATGGATATTGCTACAGTAGCGGTAAAGGAGGAATCTTTTTTTAGTGCTGCTATAAGAGATGAAAAAGCAAGAATAGTAGATTTAGAGATTGCTGATAGCGAAAATCCTAACGAAATAAAAAAAGAAATTAATAAAAGATTGCAAATTCAAGGTATTATGTCCTATAAAGTAAATATATCTCAAAGAAACAAGGAGATTGTAAATGCAGAACATAGATGGGGGTTAGTTTTTGGACAGATATTTGATGACGTATTCAGGAAGAATGGATATGAAGGGTTTGGGATTCAGCAAATAAATTATAAAAAGAATCAACCTGTTACCATTGATATAAAAACTAAGATTAGCGATGATGAAGTAGGGGCGAGAGAACTTGGACAGAAAATAGAAAAAGAAGTTGAAGGGGTACTTAAAACAGAAGCAGTAAAGAAATGGATTGAAAATGATTCATACGCTATTGGGATTTACGATATAGATGATCGGAAAATTAACTAATTGAGGAATGAATGCTATATGAATATAAAATCGATATAATTAAATAGAAAATTGCTGAAGGAGGTGTAATATGTATAAGTATTTACATATTTTAAACGACATAGAAAATATGATTCAAAATGGAGAAATAAATGAAGGAAAGAAATTACCGTCTATACGGTCACTCGTTACGCAATATGAATGTAATAAGGCGACAGTTATACGTGCGCTTCATGAATTAGAAAAGCGTCATATTATATATTCTGTCCCTCAAAGTGGATATTACGTTGTTAAGAAATCTGGGAGTACCATAGAAAATAACGAGATAATTGATTTCGCTTCTTCAGCACCAGATCCAGATGTTTTCCCATATTTAGATTTTCAGCATTGCATTAATAAGGCTATTGATACTTATAAAAATGATTTGTTCGTATACGGAACACCGAAAGGGTTACCATCTTTAATTCTAGTCATTCAAAAACAGTTGGCAAATTATCAAGTGTTCACGAAAGAAGACAATATTTTTATAACGTCAGGTGTTCAGCAGGCACTTGCTATATTAACTTCCATACCATTTCCGAATGGAAATGAAACTGTATTAATTGAACAGCCAACATATCATCTATATATTGATTATCTAGAAATAAATAAAGTTCCTGTAATCGGTATTAGACGTACGAATAAAGGTATTGATTTGAATGAATTGGAACAAATATTTCAAACTGAAAAAATAAAATTCTTTTATACGATACCGAGATATCATCATCCGCTTGGAACGTCTTATTCTAAAGATGAGAAAGAAAAAATCGTACTATTGGCTAAGAAATACAATGTATTTATAGTGGAAGATGATTACTTAGCAGATTTAGAAACGGATTCGAAAGCTGATCCGTTATATAGCTTGAATCATGATAATCATGTCATATATTTGAAAAGTTATTCGAAGATTATTTTTCCAGGTTTACGAGTTGGTGTAGCAGTTATTCCACCGATTATTGCGAATGCTTTTTATACATATAAAAAAATTTTAGATATTGATAGTCCAATGATATCTCAAGCTGCTTTAGAAATTTATATAAAGAGTGGCATGTTTGAACGTCATAAAAATAAAATTAAATCTTCCTATCACAATAGATCTAAAAAATTAGCAGAAACACTAGAAAGAACTCATAGTGAAAACCCACTTTTATTCACATATAAAAAGCATAATACAATTGGAATTCATACTTGTTTAAAATTACATAAAACGAGTATTTCAGAAATGTTTTTCAAAAGACTAAGTGAAAAACAAATAAGTATTGATACAATTGATAAAAATTATGTGAGAGGTTTTCCGAAAGAAAGACTATTAAAGTTAAACGTATCGAATGTAAAGGAAGATAGGATTGAAGAAGGAATTCGTAAAATAATAGAGGAAATCGAACAATTGGAACATATATCCTTCCAATTTAAAAAAGAAAAAAATGAATAAGTAGCTTTGTTGTGAGACGCAAAATAATTCTTTTGTTTGTGTGTATCGCTATAATAATTGAAGCTATTGTTGTAACTAAATATTATAATAAGGATGATAATTATAATCCTTCAAAGATACATGGCTCGATTTATTGGAAGATAATTCCTAAGGCCAATGCTTAATTAAGGTTATGGCGGGTATAAACCAATTAGAACGTGATCTGATTCGTAGGTGGAAACATAAAGGTATTGAACTGAATAAGAAAGAAGGAAAATTTAAAGGTTGGTTAAAGAAATACTATAAAAATCATGCAGGAATGAATTATGCAGTAAAGCTTTATGAAGAGGTAGATATGAATGTAAATCAAATTTGTGAAATTACAAATGTGTCTAGGGCCTCATTATTTAGAAAGCTATCGGAAAGGAACAGTTGATGAGTTATACTAAAAATCAGAAATATATAATAAGGGATAAATTCCATAGAGAGGTGGAATTACATGCCTAAAATTGATAATATGTTAGCGATTCTATGGATGCTTCGCTCAGGTAAAAAAATTACTGCAAAACAAATTTCAGAAAAGTTAGAGATGAATATAAGGACTGTGTATCGTTATATTGATACAATTTCAACAAGTGGTGTACCTATAATTTCAGAACCAGGACATAACGGTGGATACACGTTATTAAACAATTTTATTGAGGCTCCTCTTTTTTTTGATTTTGAAGAGCAAACTTCACTATTTCACGCTGCTGTTTTTGCAGAAGAAGCCGGATATTATGGAGGTGAAGCATTAAATAGGGCCATTTCAAAACTAAGTAAATACTCAAATCAAGAGCAGGAAGCAAAGATAAACCGACATTTAAGTAGTCTAGAAGTAATAAGTCGATTTAGTTCATCCTCTATGGAACATTTTTTGAAGGAGTTGGAGGAGGCCGTAACTGATGGGTATTCAGTAAAAATTCTTTATTATAAAAGTGGGAAAAAGCAATTAAATTATAGATTGGTCGATCCGTACAGAATTATCTATTGGAATAATAGGTGGTATGTGATTGGATTTTGTCATCTAAGGAATGATATCCGTAGTTTTAGGGTAGATCGAATTGAAAATTTAATGCTAACCGAAAATAAGTTTAACCGGCCAGAAAATTTTTCAGCACGTGACTTTTTTATAAAAAATCTTCTTCCAACTATAGAAGATAAGGAAGGGATTATTTCTTTGGTTATTAGTGGGGATAAAAGTGTATTGGATGATATTTGCCAACATTGGTTTTTAGGACATTATTTACAAGTGCGAACTTCAAATCAAGCAGTTTTTCTTCTTGAAAAAGATATGATACATACATATGTACCTTATTTACTTTTACCGTACAATAAATCTATTAAAGTTATTGAGCCAATAAGTCTTAAGAAAAGACTTATTGAAGTTCTGTCGGAATTAATAAAATTTCATGAAGTATGATAACTTCCCTGACGTTAACTGTCAGGGAAGTTATATTATAATATCCATATCAATTGTGATTGGAGTGATATGG
>NZ_WEII01000092.1:0-14529 GCF_009183805.1 Bacillus sp. B2-WWTP-C-10-Post-4
CAATTACATGTATATGAAGAGATTCTTCATTTTAAAGAAGATGTTACACTATTTCTAGAAAAGAATGAGCAGGAAAACAATCTCATATTAGGTGTATTACAAATGGTCCAAGAACCGATATTTATGGGGATAGCGAAACAAGGAGAAGAAATTGCGGTTGTATTTCTACAAACAGAAGAGAAGAAACAAATCATTGTTGCAACTTCTGAAATTTCGGGAGTAGCTATTGAGGAACTTGCAAAAGAGTTAACGAAAGTATACCCGGATATTCCTGGATTGATCGGTAATAAGAAAATTGTACAGAAATTAGCGGAAGAGATTGCGGTATTAGAAAATAAGAAAACGAATATTGCAATGGAACAAGGTGTGTATGAGCTCAACAGAGTAAAGAAGAAGTGTAATGCGGATGGACTTTTCCAGGCGGTAAATAATGATGAATTACCGTTAATAGAACAGTGGATATATCAATTTTGTGAAGACGTAAAGCTTCCTATTACGAAAGAAGAAGCAAAACAAACTGCACATACATTAATAACTACAAATCGACTGTTTGGTTTGGAAGTGGATGGGAAACTCGTTTCTGTAGCTGCAAAAACGAGACCAACTAAAAATAATATAACAGTTAATTTCGTATATACGCCGAAAGAAGCAAGGAAAAAGGGATACGCATCTAAGTGTGTAGCGGCACTTAGTCAACGTATGTTAGATGAAGGGTACAAGACGACTACGTTATATACTGATTTAGCGAATCCGACATCGAATAAAATTTATCAAGAAATTGGTTATGAGCAAATTGCGGAGTCTGTGCTTATATTTTTAGAGAAGTAGAGCAAAAAGGCGTGTTAAAATAGCACGCCTTTTTGTTATTCATCAATTCTAATAACCTCGCCTTGAGGAAAGTCCTCAGTTTCTAGTAAGTTACGAATAGCTTTCGCAACATATTCAGGTGATAATAGTTTTCCATCTTCTTTTAATGCAATGAAGCGGTCCAAATTTATGAAATCTTCTTTATTTGTTTCACGAATTTGTGATTGCATATTTGTATCAACAACGCCAGGTGCAAAAGCGACGATTTTTACTGGATATTCTTTTTCCACTTCTTCAGTTGCTACGCACTGTGTAAACATATTTACACCAGCTTTCGTTGTACAATAAGCGCCCCAGCCAAAGTAAGGGTTTTTTCCTGCGCCAGATGAAATGTTAATAACGCGTTTATCTACTTTCCAGTCTTTCGTATGTTTCATAAACGTAGATGTAAGAATCATAGGAGCAAGTAAATTAATGTGAACGTTCGTAATGAATTGTTCGCTTTCTGCTTTTTCAATCGGCTTCATAGGTGCAACTGTACCTGCATTATTAATTAAATGAATAGAGGATACATTGTCTTCTTTAATGGATGAAATGATTTCTTTAAAGTTAGTTTCTAAGTTATGTACATCTTGAAGATCTAAGGAATGAAAAATGCAATTGCTGTTATATTGCTCTGCAAGTTTAGTAAGTTCTCTATTTTCTCTTCTAGAAATAGAGATGACAGTTGTACTTTCTTCTAACAATTGAGTGGCAATAGCCTCACCTAAACCTTGTGAAGTTCCTGTTATGATAACGTAGCGCATAGTTTTATAAACTCCTCTCGTATGTGCGGAATTTTGTTGGACAACGTACATTGCATAGTTTGTCTACATTTTATAGTATAGAGCACTTTTTACTATAAATGAAATGAGATGATTGTGTGCCTTTTATAAACCGTTTTACAACAACAGTACCTGGTGCCGTCACGTTCACTGGGAACACGTTAGGGCTTAGTCCTACATCACCTGCGCCAGGTAATATTTTTGGTACACTTGCTGTGTTTACTACGGTAAATACAGCGCTGCAAGTACCAGGGTTCCCAGCAGGAACGACGGATGAATGGCAATTGAATTCTTCAAGTGCAATTTTAAATCTTCCGGCGGGGAGTAGTGTGCTATATGCAGAGTTAGTTTGGGCTGGTACTTTTCGGACTGATACGGAAGATGTTTTACCATTTTTAAATGATGATATTACATTTACAACACCATCAGGGACGTTTGCTGTTACGCCAGATCCCGCTACCGCGCAGCAAGGTTCAGTAGGAAATCAGTTTTATTATGCTCGCTCTGCTAATGTAACGAATCTTGTTAGTGCAGGTGGGGCAGGCACATATACAACAGGTGCTGTGCCCGCTGCAAGAACTTCAGCTGATCCAACAATCAGTCGTTCAGCTGGCTGGACGCTTGAGGTTGTATATCAAAATGCAAGTTTACCTCTTCGGAATTTGTCAGTTTATGCAGGCCAAGAAATTATTGATGCTTCATCCCCGCCTGTTGATGCTACTATTTCAGGATTTGCTACGCCGGCAACAGGAGCTGTTACAGGAAGAGTGCTCGTAACTGCTCAAGAAGGCGATTCTAACATTGTTGGAGATCAACTTCGCTTTGGACCGAATGCAAATGCTACAGTTGCATTATTCGGACCGAGAAACCCTGCGAATAATTTCTTCCAGTCTCAAATTTGTAATGACATTGGAGAGTTAGATACAACCGGGACATTTGGAGATTTGAATCAGCCGTTAGGGATAGCTTTAGCTGTCCGAAGACAAGGGTGGGATATTACGAATGTAAATGCCTCTGCATCATTAGTAAATAATCAAACGTCAGCAACGGTTCGATTTGTTACAAATGGAGATGGATACGCTGCAGCTGGTTTTGGTGTTCAAATTGATGCAACAGGTCCAATTATTAATCCTGTTAAATCAGTTAATAGAACAGTCGCAGGGGTAGGGGATACCCTCACTTATACGATTACGGTCCCAAATACAGGAACAGGAAGTGCAGAAAACGTTGTATTACGTGATAGTATTCCGAACGGAACGACGTTTGTTGCAGGTAGTGTTACGGTAGGAGGAGTAACACAGCCGAATGCAAACCCTGCTAATGGAATTAATTTAGGTACAATCCCAAATAACACGCAAAGAGTTGTTACATTTCAAGTTCGAATAACATCATTCCCGAATCCCAATCCTATTTTAAATCGTGCAATGGTGTCATATCAATTTCGTCCTTTCGTTGGTAGTCCTCCTATTACAAGTACGTCTTCTTCAAACACAGTACAAACGACAGTGAATCAAGCAACTATAAGTATGCAGAAATCTGTAGATTTACAGACGGCAACGCTTAATGATGTATTAACGTACACAGTTAATGTCACAAATAATGGAAATGTCACTGCGAGCAATGTTATTTTTGTTGATAGTATCCCTGCTGGAACAACATTTGTCGCAAATAGCGTTACGGTAAATGGAGTAGCACGTCCAGGAGCGAATCCAGCAAGTAGTATTAATCTAGGAAGTATTAATACTTCGCAAACGACTGTAGTGCGCTTTCAAGTTCGAGTAACATCGAACCCTCTTGTCAATCCAATTCCAAACCGTGCAAGTGCAACATTTACCTTTACTCCAGTGCCTGGTCAACAACCAGTTTCAGGGCAAGCGACAAGTAATACTGTAGTTACGACAATTAATATAGCTGATATAACAACGAGAAAAACAGTGGATAAAGCTTTTGCAACGGTTAACGACGTTCTTACGTACACGGTAACAATTCAAAATACAGGAAATGTACTTGCAACGAACGTTATTTTTCAAGACCCAATCCCAATTGGAACGACTTTTATCGCAAATAGTGTGACTGTGGACGGGGTTTCACAACCTGGGGCAAATCCAGCGAGTGGGTTTACGGTAGCTAATATATCTCCTGGCGGAAGTAGGACTGTTACATTTCAAGTACGAGTAACATCTACGCCGTCAGGTGGTACGATTCCGAATCGCGGAAATGTGTCTGCTAATTTTGTCGTTATTCCAAATCAGCCACCGATAACAATTAATAGACTAACGAATACAGTTGTGACACAAGTTAATACAGGTGGTTTGAATGTAATAAAAGAAGTGAATACAATGCAAGCAGCAGTAGGGGATACTTTAACATACACAATTGCCGTCCAAAATACAGGGAACGTTCCGTTAACAAATGTATTTTTCCAAGACCCTATTTCTTCTGCTGTTTCATTTGTTGCAAATTCTGTAACAATTAATGGAGTACAGCAAAGTGGACTAAATCCGAATACAGGATTTTCTCTTCCGAATATTCCTGCGGCTCAAACAGTTGTAGTCACATTTAACGTGTTAATTGTACAGGATCCAGAAAATGAAGATATTTTAAATCAAGCGAATGTAACAGCAAGCTTTCAAGTGAATCCGAGTGAACCACCAGTGACAATAAATGTTCCGAGTAATGTTGTGAATACGACAGTACAATCAGGAAACTTTGAAGTTGTGAAGTCAGTGAATACAGATGTTGCGACGGTAGGAGATGTTTTAGTATATACAATCGAAGTTATAAATGCAGGTAGTGTACCAGCTACAAATGTATTTTTCCAAGATTCAATTCCACAAGGGACATTATTTATTGAAAATAGTGTATTGGTTAATGGTGTTTTACAAGAGGGGGCAGATCCAGGACTTGGATTCCCATTAAATGATTTGCCTACTGGCGCCAGTGTTATTGTTACGTTTGAAGTATTAATTGATGAAATTCCCCAAGGAAATAATGTCGTAAATAATGCGAATGTAACTGGAGATTTCCTTGTAAATCCAACAGAGCCACCGATTACTGTAACAGTACCAAGTAACACTGTTATGACGGTCGTGAATTCTTCAGGGTTAAATGTAAGGAAAAGTGTAAGTGCTACTGAAGCCGGTGTAGGAGATACGTTAACGTATACAGTCCGTATACAAAATAGTGGAACGGTGGCAGCGACAAATGTATCATTCCTTGATCCGATTCCAGTTGGAACCACTTTTGTAGCGAATAGTGTAACAATAAACGGGACACCTCAACCAGGTTTAAACCCGACAACTGGATTTCCACTTGCTAATATTCCAGTAGGAGGTATGGTGACGGTCACTTTTCAAGTGACAATCACGAGTATACCACCAAATAGAGTTCTTCCGAATAATGCGAATGTCACTGCTGATTTCCAAGTAAGTCCTCTCCAGCCACCAATTACAATTGTAACGATTAGTAATATTGTTGTGACGCGAGTGAATGTAGGATCACTTAATGTAATGAAGAGTGTAAATACACCACAAGCCGGTGTAGGAGATACGTTAACGTATACGATTCTTATTCAAAATACAGGAACTGTTCCTGCAACGAATATTGTTTTTCAAGATCCAATTCCGTCTGGTACTGCCTTTGTAGCAAATAGTGTGACGATAAATGGAGTCGTTCAGCAAGGTGCGGATCCTATGGTAGGTTTCCCAGTACCAAATATTCCGGTCGGGCAAACATCTACGATTACGTTTCAAGTTACAGTGACGAGTATTCCGAGCGGTGGAAATATAAGAAACCAATCGAACGTTACTGCAAGTTTTCTTATAAATCCAGCAAACCCTCCAATAACGACTGTTACAAGTAGTAATTTTGTAGTGACGCAAGTAAACACAGCACAGTTAAATATACAAAAATCTTCATCTGTACAACAAGCAGCACTTGGAGAAACTTACACGTATTCTGTTGTCATTCGAAATAACGGTACAGTAACAGCAACGAATGTCTCTTTCCTTGATCCAATTGCTTTAGAAACAACATTTGTAGCAAATAGTGTAACGATAAATGGAACGCCTCAACCTGGATTTGATCCAAATATTGGTTTCCCGCTTCCTAATATTGCAGCTGGAACATCATTGACAGTAACGTTCCAAGTTACGGTAGTTGCACCGTCTACACGTGGAGCAGTATTAAATACAGCATCTGCTACAGCCACTTTCTTATTGAATCCTTTACAACCACCTGTAACAACAACAAATTCAAGTAATACAACGGTAGTTACAATACCGTTACCTCCTCCTGGTGAAGTAACAGCAACAAAAACAGTTGATGTTGCAACTGGGGCTGTCGGGGATGTATTAACGTATACAGTGCTAATAACGAATGTAGGAATTATCCCTGTTACAGATGTACTCTTCCAAGATGTCATTCCAGAAGGGACGACGTTTGTTGACAATAGTGTAACGATAGGTGGAGTGCAGCAACCAGGATTAAATCCAGAAATAGGATTTACAGTTACTCCATTATTAATCGCTGGTGGAAGTATTGAGGTCACATTCCAAGTGACGATTACAGAAATTCCAGATAATGAAGTCATATTAAATGATGCAGATGTTACATTTACTTCACAACCAAATCCGCAGGAACCACCGATTACGGAAACGATATTAACAAATTTAGTCGTTACGACAATTAATATAGCGTTTATTTTTCCATTGAAACTAGTAGATAAAGAAGTAGCGACGGTAGGAGAAATATTAACGTATGATGTATTGATTTTTAATTTCGGAACAGTGCCAGCGACGAATGTTCAATTTATCGATACTACTTCCGCGGGTGTAGCATTTGTACCAGGAAGTGTGAGCATAAACGGGGTACCAGCACCAGGATTAAATCCTTTCATTGGTTTTACAGTTCCAGATATACCTGTCGATGATTTTGTACTTGTCACATATCAGGAAGTGGTTACAAGCATACCAGAAGGTGGAACGATTGTTAATTTTGTAGACGTTACAGCTACATTTGCTGTAAGTGAAACAGAACCGCCTATTACGGAAACAACGACAAGTAATACGACATTAACAGAAATCAATGAATCTGGTTTGAATGTTTTAAAATCAGTAAGTCAGCCGGTTGTTGCAGTAGGCGATACAATCACATATACAACAGTAGTTCAAAATACGGGAACAGTGATAGCGACGAATGTTCAATATAGTGATGTATTACCATCCTCTATAACATTCGTACCAAATAGTGTAACGATAAACGGTGTGTTACAGCCTGGATTAGACCCTAACACTGGCTTCTCACTTCCCGATATAACTCCAGGTGAAAGTGTAGAAGTCACATTCCAAGTAACAGTTGTTAGCGTTCCGTCAAACGGAACAATTGCCAATACGGCAAATGTTACTGGAAGCTTTATTTTAGTACCAGGAGAACCACCAGTTATAGTAAATCAGCCAAGTAATACAACACTCACAACTGTAAATAGAGGACGCTTTAATGTTATTAAACAAGTAAATAGAGCCGCTACTCTAGTTGGAGATGTATTGACGTATACAGTGCAAATAACGAATACAGGAACAGTAACAGCTAACAATGTTCAGTTTATTGATACGATTTCAACAGGTGCGTCATTTTTACCAAATAGTGTAACAATAAATGGAGCCCCGCAACCAAACTTAAATCCGATTACTGGATTTGGAGTTGGAGATATTCCAGTTGGTGAAACAGTTATAGTGACGTTTCAAGCGACAGTTACAAACATCCCGTCATCAGGAACAATTACGAACGTTGCAAATATAACAGGAAGCTTTACTTTAGTGTCAGGAGAGCCACCGGTTGTAGTAACAGAGCCGAGTAATACGACGATAACTAGAGTGAATAGAGGACGATTCAGCGTTATAAAATCTGTAAATAAAGAAGCGACACGATTAGGAGATACGTTAACGTATAGTGTGCAAGTTACAAATACGGGAACGGTAACAGCGACGAACGTTCAGTTTAGCGATGTTCCATCACCTAGTTTAGAATTCGTTCTTGGAAGTGTACAAATAAATG
Organism: Bacillus sp. B2-WWTP-C-10-Post-4; assembly: GCF_009183805.1. Taxonomy (NCBI): domain Bacteria; kingdom Bacillati; phylum Bacillota; class Bacilli; order Caryophanales; family Bacillaceae; genus Bacillus; species Bacillus sp. B2-WWTP-C-10-Post-4. Next base: position 7,686 of record NZ_WEII01000092.1, read on the forward strand.
GGATTCCGCAAGTAGGTTTAGATCCATTTATAGGCTTTGCATTGCCTAATCTTGCAGTAGGGGATAGTGTATTAATTACATTTGAAGTAAATATAATCGCAGTTCCGCCTTCTAGTAGCATTATGAATACAGCAAGAGTAACGGGTGATTTCGAATTGATTCCAGGAGAACCTCCGTCTACAATTACAAATTCAAGTAATACGACAGTCACACCAGTAAATAGAGGCAGTTTAGATATGCAAAAAGAAGTAGATCATTCAATTGTTGGAGTAGGAGAAACAGTAAAGTATACGGTTCGAATATTAAATACTGGTACTGCTGATGCGATGAATATTCAATTTATCGATGTCCTATCTCCGGAAGCTGTTTTTGTACCAAATAGTGTAACTGTAAATGGAGTAGCTCGTCCGGGAGTGAATCCGCAGGTTGGATTTACGATTGTAGACATTCCAGTCGGTGAGACGGCGATTGTAACATATGAAGCTACGATTACGAGCTTTCCAGATGGTGGTACAGTAGTGAACGTTGCTGGGGCGTTAGCAGAATATATTTTAGTACCAGGGGAGCCGCCAGTTACAGTGATGGATACGAGTAATACAGTTATAGTGACGGTAAATACTGCAATCTTATTTGTTGCAAAAGGAGCAAACTTTGAAGTAGCAATGATAGGGGATGTTGTCACTTACGGAATCGCTGTTATAAATGATAGTACAGTTCCTGTGACCAACATTGTGTTAACAGATATCATTGATCCGAATACGCTATTTATAAATGGCACGGTAACGGTAAATGATGTACCTCTTCCATTTGCTAATCCGAATACCGGTATTCCGTTAGGTGATTTTCAGCCAAATGACGCAGCAATTATTAATTTCCAAGTTGTAATAACAGGAGGACAAATAAATAATTTAGTTACAAATACTGCTATAGCAAATGGGCTCGCAACTGTAAATCCGAATGAGCCGCCAGTAGTAGTTGAAGGTGATAGCAATACAGTTGTTATCCCGTTTATTCCTCAAAATGTCTCAACGACAGTCGTAAAAACGGCAAATTTACAGGCAGCAACAATTGGCGATGTTATTACGTTTACGACAGTTATTACAAATACGGGGGATACAGCAATACAAAATATTCGTTTTCAAGATATGTTAGATAGTAGTGTTCAATTTGTCCTTGGAACTGTAACGATTGATAATACGCCAGTGCCAAATGTAAACCCAGTATCAGGTTTTATTATAGGAAATTTAAATCCAGGTGAAGCACGGACAGTTTCGTTCCAAGTAGTAGTGCAGAGCGCGCCAAATGGTTCAGGAAATTATATAAATCAAGCGAGTATTCGTTTCGAACATCAAGTAGGCACAGTATTGCCACCTGTTACACAAATGGTAGAAAGTAACATAGTTGTCATTCCATTTGTTCCAACGATAGAACAAATTTGTGAAACGAATCTTAATTGCTTAAGGAAAATTCCTTTTCAATGTTCTCCGTGTAATCATTTGCAAATAAATAAAAAATAAATACAGAAAGAGCATCCGGAAAAAAGGATGCTCTTTCTGTATTTATCATGTAGATTCTTTTTCGGGTGAGGTGAAAAATTCGTCGATTTTGTCGGAGAGTAGTAATGGAATGGCTCCTTTTATAACAGAAATGTCCCAGTCCCACCATGCGAGATTCTCTAGTTTGTCAATCGTTTCTTGTGGGAAACGATATCGAACAAATTTTGCAGGATTACCAGCCACAATTGCATATGGAGGGACGTCTTTTGTAACAACACTTTTTGCACCAATAATGGCACCGTTACCAATTGTAACACCAGATAAAATGCAGGATTGATAACCAATCCATACATCATTGCCGACTACGATATCACCTTTTGAAGAAGGGTGACCAGTAATATGTGCTCCTTCATCAAAAAGTGCATTAAATGGATAAGTTGTTATCCAGTCTGCGCGATGTTCACCGCCAAGTATGAAAACGACTTCTTCTGCTAATGAACAAAACTTACCTATTTTTAATTTTGTTTCATCGTTCCAAGAAAAAATGGTTGGCCCTACTTTACTATAAGTATAATCACCAATATCATATTTATTATATTCAGGTTTTTGATTTAAATATAACATGCTTCTTCAGCCTCCTTTCTCAATTAAGTGATACGTATGGAATATTATATGCAAGATGTAGTAATGTGAACTGTATTAATAGGTGAAATGAACAAAAGGAAGTGGGATGTATGCGATACGAAATGGGTCTATATAATAAACCGTTTCAGTCAATTCAATCAGGAAAAAAAGTATATGAAGTACGCCTATACGATGAAAAACGTCAACTAATAAACAAAGGCGATGAAATCGTATTTACGAATCTTACGACAAAAGAAATGATGACGGTAAAAGTAACGGAAATAAAGCGATACGAGAGCTTTAAAGCCATGTATGAACAAATCGATAAAAAATTATTGGATTGTGAAAATGATAGTTTAGAGGAAATGTTAGAAAGTACATACAAAATATATACGAAAGAACAAGAAAAAGAGTGGGGAACAGTTGCGATTTGTATTGAGGTAATAAAATGATAAGAAATCGCGGGGCGGCTATCATTGTACAGGAAGGAAAAATCGCTCTTATAAAACGTATTCGAGAAGAGGAAACATATTATGTTTTTCCGGGCGGAGGGATTGAGGAAGGTGAAACGCCTGAAGAAGCAATGAAAAGAGAGGTATACGAAGAATTAGGGGTACATATAAAAGTGGAGCACCTCATTGCAAAGGTAAAATATAAAGGAAATGAATATTATTATGCTGCCTATATTACAGGCGGAGTGTTCGGAAGCGGAACAGCTGAGGAATTTCAGTGGGAAGGTAGAGGAAGTTATATTCCGTTATGGCTACCGATAAACGAGTTGGAAAAAGTGAATATAAAACCTTATGAAGTGGTCGAAAATATATTTAGTCATTATAAAATATAACGTCTGACAACATACAAAAAAAACCATTGACATAGGCTTCTGATTTAAGTATTGTATTCGAGTATGTTTATAATCAGGAGGTTTATATGAGCAATCAAACTACTACACATCATGTGAAAATGACAACAGCGGATCCATCTGGAATTGGTCTATTTGGATTAGCGATGGTAACACTTGTAGCATCATCTCAAAAGTTAGGCTTAACAGATGGCGTTTCACTTGTATTACCATGGGCAATCTTTTTAGGAGGATTCGCACAAATCTTTGCTTGCATTCACGATGCAAAGCATAACAATACATTCGGTACAACAGCATTCGGTGCGTACGGTCTATTTTGGCTAGGTGTTGGAATGACTTGGTTAATTCAACTTGGAGTATTTGGCGAAAAATTAGCACAAGCTGCAGATTCAAAACAGCTTGGTGTAGCCTTTATCGGATATTTGATTTTCACAATCTTTATGACAATTGGTGCAATGGAAACACATAAAGTATTATTTATGATCTTCGTCCTTATTGATTTCTTATTTATCGGTCTTTCATTAAGTACTTTAGGTGTTATGCCGCATGCAATGCATAATTTAGCAGCATATTCTGAACTTCTTATTTCATTATTATCTTTCTATGGTTCAGCAGCAGCAGTGTTAAACACACACTTTGGAAAAGTTGTTTTACCAGTTGGAAAGCCGTTTGGTATTTTTAAAAAGTAATAAAAAAGCACAGATGATTGTATAGTCATCTGTGCTTTTTTATTTATTCCGCTCTTTGTGGGCTGTCTGAAAAAGCTTGATTGGTGAGGACTCATTAAACTTTCACTTTATTTGAAATAAGTAATGTGAAATGTAAATAAAAGTAGAAAAAAATAATTGAAATTGATTCTCATTATTAATATAATGAGAATGATAATCATTTATTGTTAGAGGGGGATGCCAAAGTGGCAAAGATTTTAATAGCTTATGCAAGTATGTCAGGAAATACAGAGAGTATTGCTGATTTAATTAAAGTTAGTTTAGATGCTTTTGATCATGAAGTAGTATTGCAAGAAATGGAAGGCATGGATGCTGAAGAATTATTAGCTTATGATGGAATCATTTTAGGATCTTATACGTGGGGCGATGGTGAATTACCATTTGAAGCGGAAGATTTTCATGATGACTTAGAAAATATAGATTTAGCTGGGAAAAAGGTAGCGGTATTCGGATCGGGTGATACGGCGTATGAACTGTTTTGTGAAGCGGTAACGATATTTGAAGAACGTCTTGTGGAACGCGGTGCAGAGCTTGTACAAGAAGGGCTGAAAATTGAATTAGCTCCAGAAGATGAAGAGGATGTTGAAAAATGCAGTAATTTTGCAATTGCATTTGCTGAGAAGTTCTAAGAATGGGAGTGTCAACGTGGAGACAATGTTAAGTGCAACTGCTATTACAAAGTTAAGAGATGGAAAACTGTTGTTAGCTACTACATATAATGGCTTATTTGTTGAACAAGACGGAGAATGGAAACGAATTTTAAATGGTTTTCAAAAACGAATTAGGGATTTACATAGCGAAGATAATGTAGTTTATGGTGTAGGTGACGAAGGGATTTTTATTCGTAGTATGAATGGTGGAGAGAATTGGACAATTCAGCGTTTTCCAACAAAAGCAACGAGTTGGAATGTATGTAGCAATGTACAAGGAACTGTTGTTGCTCATGGAGAAAAAATGCTGTATCTTTCTAATAATTTCGGTTCGACATGGGAAACTATTCATCCGTTTCTTGAGTATGGCAGTGCGGCACCGTCTATTCGATCGTTATTTTTATATAAACATTACTTATTTATTGGTACGAAAATTCATGCTAAATATGGTGGTGTTTGGCTCTTTGATTTGAAGACACGTAAATTAAAGAGGATTAAAATTGCGATGAATCAAATGATCTCTGCGTTGACTTTACACAATTCTTATTTAGTAGCGGCAAGTGGATCGTGCAAGGGAGTTAGCGGGAATATTTCTTATTGTAAAATAGATGAAAGTATTGCAAGTGAAAAAATATATTGGCACACATGTCAAAGTGAGCAGAAAGCAAGTAGTTATTTAGACTTAAGTGTAGATCAACATATTTTATATACAACTTCAACGCAAAATAAGGCGGGTATTAGTAGTGTGTGCCGTGTGCTTCTTGAAGAAGGTATTGTTACAGTATGTGATTCGGTTAAAGGGCACGGATGGCGCATTGTTAATCAAAAAGATGGCTATGTAGTAGCCGGATCAGGTGAATTAAAAGCAATGCAGTGGGAACAAAAAATAATTTAAGAAAAAAACTTTACTTTTATTATATTGATATGATATAGTATATTTAAACCATTTTACTTTTAATAATATAGAGATTTAAATGAGCTGTAACTTCCGAGGAGGATAGCAATGTTAAATCTCCTCAGGGGTTGCAGTTTTTTAATATCTGGCTTATTATTGTAAGGTGGTTGAAAATGAATATGTACATATAGGTACATTGTAGGAGGATTTTTTTCATGCAAAACGGTAAAGTAAAATGGTTTAACTCAGAAAAAGGTTTCGGTTTCATCGAAGTTGAAGGCGGAGAAGACGTATTCGTTCATTTCTCAGCTATCCAAGGCGAAGGCTTCAAAACTTTAGAAGAAGGTCAAGAAGTTACTTTCGAAGTAGAACAAGGTAACCGTGGACCTCAAGCTACTAACGTAAACAAGAAGTAATTTTTGAAAAAAGAAGGGCTCGCCCTTCTTTTTTTTTGCATTTTTATAGATGTCCTCCTACTTACATATCATAACGAGACTGAATTTTCATTTATTTATTCGGAGTATTTTTGTATAAAGTACATGAATAAATAAATACTGAAAATAAAGTGTTTGTGTGAAAAGGAATTTAGAAAGAGGTAAATAAATTGAAAAACGCTACACATTTTATTGTGTTTGATATTGAGAGGAATTTCAGACCGTATAAATCAGAAGATCCGTCAGAAATAGTTGATATCGGAGCTGTAAAAATAGAAATAGGTACAATGAAGATAATTGAAGAATTTTCGGAGTTAGTAAAACCAAGTGCACGATTAACTCGTCATACAACAAAATTAACCGGTATTACGAAAAAAGATTTAATGGGTGTAGAAAAATTCCCTCAAATTATAGAGAAATTTATTCAGTTCATCGGCGAAGGTTCTATATTTGTTTCATGGGGAAAAGAAGATTATCGCTTTCTATCTCATGATTGTACATTATATGGTGTTGAATGCCCAAGTATAGAAAAAGAAAATAGAATTGATTTGCAAAAATTTGTTTTCCAAGCATATGAGGAATTGTTTGAACATACGCCAAGTTTACAATTTGCGGTAGAACAGCTCGCTTTAACGTGGGAAGGAAAACAGCACCGTGCTTTAGCAGATGCTGAAAATACAGCAAATATACTTCTTAAAGTGTATAGCGAGAGAGATATTAATAAGCGATACAAAAGACATGGTGAACTTGAACTTGTAAAAAACGGAAAACTAACAGAAAAAGCGAAAAAAAAGATGCGAAAATGGGTGTTTAAAGAACTAAAGAAAAATACAGAACGCCCTTTTGAATGGAGTACATTTGAAAGTGGTGACACGTGGGAAAGTATAACGGAAAGATATTATATAAGTGAAAATACAGTAGAACTCCTGAAAAAACATTTTCGTACAGCAGTGAGAAAAGCGGAACGGCAGATTAGGTATTTGGCTGAGATGGAGGAGAATACAGAGGTTAAATGAATTGCTCCTCCATCTCTAACTACATACATGTAATAACAGCGTATTGATATTAAATAGGCATCAACTTGTTGTTGTGATTGTGCATTATAATTGCTTTGGGAGTGTTAAGACGTAATAAGAGTTTTAAACTGTATTAATA
>NZ_WEII01000093.1:0-14509 GCF_009183805.1 Bacillus sp. B2-WWTP-C-10-Post-4
TATATTTTCCTTTTGTTATAAGCATAACAATCATTTGTTTTTATCAGACTCACAATTTTCATTACTTGAATTAGAGTTTTTATTTATTCCAGAAGCGAGCAAATTATTGAGAACACTAAGATCTAATTGCAACGGGACGGAGTTCTCAGATGAAGTTTTCTCATTTTCTTTTTTTGTAGTTAATATAGTCTTTATATTTTTTATTTCTTTATATTGTTTTAAGGTAATGAAAAATCCAGAAATAATGAAGAGAAAAGAAACAGTAGTAAGTAAAAGTATTATTTCCAACATAAAAGAGCCTCCTTTAAAACTATAATAATATTATAGTTAAATGTAATAAAACAGAATTCGAGTTAATGAGTTCACTTTTTAAATATATGCAAATCTTAAGTAAAAGTTACTGATTTCTAAGTTAGAGGAAGCAATTATAGAAACGTTATAAATATAAATAAATGAAAGTTTCATTTGTAGTGTAAAGGTATATATTATATAAGCTAAACGTCATTTTATAACAAGTTAAACAGGGTTTAATTTTATATAAAAAGAGCATTTAATTGGACAAATAATTAATTATGTGAAATAATAATAACAGATAAGGAGACGTTGTTTTTCCTTAAGTGCTTCGAATTAATTTTATTCAATAAGAGAAGGTGTGCTTAAAGAAGTTAAATTAAATAAGGAGCTGTTTTATTATATGCAACAAAATAATGATTTAAATTTTGAACCTCAAGACGTTAATATTGTCAATCCTAAACAAGCCAGGAAAGCAGTAATTGCTACTGGTATAGGGAACGCAATGGAGTGGTTTGACTTCGGATTATACGCGTATTTAGCGGTAATTTTAAGTCAATTATTCTTCTCAGGTGTTGATAATAGTGGATTGCAACTTGTACTTACATTCGGTACATTTGCAGCAGCCTTTCTCGTTCGACCAATCGGAGGTGTATTCTTTGGTAGAATAGGAGATAAGTACGGCCGAAAAATCGTGTTAAGTACTACTATTATTTTAATGGCACTTTCTACATTATTCATCGCATTACTACCAACCTATGAACAAATTGGTGTATGGGCACCAATACTACTTTTAGTTGCCCGAATGATTCAAGGCTTCTCTACAGGCGGCGAATATTCAGGAGCAATGGTTTATATCGCAGAATCTTCTCCAGATAAAAAGCGTGGTATACTCGGTAGTGGTCTTGAAATTGGAACACTCTCAGGTTACATTGCTGCATCGGTAATTGTTACCATTTTGACGTTATTGTTAACAGATGAGCAAATGCTCAGCTGGGGATGGCGTATTCCGTTCTTAATAGCTGCACCAATTGGTTTGGTCGGTTTATACTTACGCCGTCATCTAGATGAATCTCCAATCTTTGAAGAGATGGAAAAAGCACAAGAGGAATCTGAAGACAATGAACAATTTTCATTTATGGATATTATTAAATATCACAAAAAAGACTTCTTATTAAGCACAGTAATTGTCGCCTTCTTTAATATTACAAATTATATGATTCTTTCGTATATTCCTTCTTATCTAACTCAAGTACTTAAAGTCGAAGAAACAACAGGCTTATTAATTATTTCTATTACGATGGCACTTATGATTCCACTAGCACTATATTTCGGTAAATTAAGTGATAAAATTGGTAATAAACGCGTTGTGCAAATTGGTTTACTTGGTTTAACTGTATTTGCAATTCCAGCATTTTTACTAATAGGTAACGGACATATTGCAGCTATATTTGCAGGTATTTTCGTACTAGGTTTCTTCTTAAGTGTATATGAAGGAACATTACCTTCATTATTACCATCACTCTTTTTCACTGATGTACGTTATCGAGCACTTTCGATCTCATTTAATATTTCTGTATCGATATTCGGTGGAACAACACCGCTCGTATGTTCATACTTAGTTCATGCAACTGGTAACCCGCTCGCACCGGCATTTTATTTAGCAGGTGTAAGTATTATTGGATTAGTTGTATTTAGTGTACTATTCGTTACGACTTCAGGGCGTGCGCTAAAAGGTTCATATCCTACAGTAGAAACGAAAAAAGAAGCACACCAAATCGCTAAAGAAGATCCTGAAGAAACACTTTGGTGGCATGAAGAGTCATTAGAAATTGAAGCAGGGAAGAATGCTTCCATTTAAAAAGCAACGTAGAAGTATAAAAAGACTCCTATGAATATAGGAGTCTTTTTGTTACGTTATTTCTTTCGTTTCTTCAAACTTTTCTGATAGGCATAAAGCTTATGAACCTCTTCCTTAAATTCATGCAGAAGTACAATGCTTTTACCATTTGAATAACGCACCGTATTATAAGCATCTATAATAATATCACTTTGAATATTTACATCTTCTTTATCATTTATTCTTTCTAGCCAAGCCTCAACAGTTTCTCCCCGTTTTCTATTTAAAGGAGGGGTTAACTTACTCTCTAGCTTGAAAATTTCCTTCCGAATTTCGTTATGCGGCGGTTTATTTCGTTTAAAACGATTTTGGCTCATTCCTTCTTTATCAGTAATGATAGTAGATTCGAAGGCGGGCATATTTGGTAAACTTAAATGTTTTCGTTTTTTTACTATTTTCCAAACGACGTAAATAACGATAGCTGTACAGACTATTATTGTAGCGCTATTTATGAGTATTGGATCAAAATCAGGAAATTTTTTTCCGTCTTCAATTTTGGGTTTTAAGAGATGTCCTTTATTTGCCCAAACATCTTCAGTATCTTTTAATTCCGCTGCTTTAATTAATGGCATTAAAGCATAGCCGACGCCTAATGCGACTACTTCCGTTATAAAACCAAAAATAAGTCGAATGAAAGGAAATACTTGAACAATTAATATACTCATTAAGCCAATCGTAATGATAGAAGCAAAACGTAATAGTTGTTGTTTGCGATTTGCCCCGGTTAACCAAAATGTAATCATAAGATGCAAGGCTAACATTAATAGTTTCCACAACGGTGGAAAGGGTGCATAAAATATAGCTGAAACGACAAACCATACAATACCACCTAAAGATTTTTGAACTGGATATCCAGATCCGACCACATGTACGATAAAGAAAAATAGTGGTAATATGATTGTGCCAAAAAGAGAAAAAGGTAAAAATAAAGAGAAAAGAACGATTTGAAGAACTAAAAGTATTACAAATCCTGTTGTTTTTTTCTGCATAAATTTATGAATAAGAAATACTCCAATATAGCCTGTTGTTAAAAATATTGCAATACTAATTAGTTCATCTCTTTCTGTTAATAATGAAAGCAGGAGGAGCAGAATGAAATCATGAATGTGATATAGCCAAGTTTTCAACTGGTTCCACCATCCCTTCACTAGTAATGAGAAACGTTGGCTGCGAGAGAAGAGGGAGTTCATTTCTTTGTAAACCAATGTATATCATTGTAGACGATCGTTCTCTCTTTCTCTTTACATAATGAAGGAATCCTTGTTTCGGAAGTAACGTACTATCATCTGAAATACGGGCTAATTCTTCTAAAGCTTTTGCATATTGTGTTTGTCCTTCATTTAACGGTACATGTAATGCACCGCCTTCTGCTAATACACTAATAAACAATTCAAACGGAATGTGGTGCTTCGTTGTGTACTGGAAAATGTATGTTGCATATGAAATAAGTTCTTCTACATTATCTTTCCAACCAAATCCACGATCGGCAGCTAAAGAAAGACAAATCGTCCAACTATAATTTTTTACAGGTTCATATTGCTTCGCTTGTAATTGTTGCATTTTAGCAGATGCCTTCCAATGAATAGAGCGGAAAGACTCACGCTCATATCGCTTTACACCGATAATAGATGTTTCATCATTGTAAAAAGAAAAATTCGTTCGATAAAATCCATTCAAAAGTTGCTGAAGTTCTTGCAAACCTGCTACTTCTTTAGGAGAAGGATACACAATAATTTCAGTCCTTAATTTATCAAAAACAGGTAAATGTACAGTTAATAGATGAAATGGATCTTTTAATACACATTCAAACTGTTCAATTTGAAACACACCACGCTTCGTTGCGGTTAATGTTAAACCCCATTTTTGTGCCGAATGTGCAGGTTGTGAAAATGGGAAAGAGAATAATGTTTTTGATATTTGTTCAATGCCTTGCTCTTTATGCGGTATAAGGGACGAATTTAAATGAAAGTAACAAACACCATTAACGAGCGGTATGCTGGCTCCATTTTTTAAATGAATAAAAAACTGTCCAGATTCCTCAGGAAAAAGCCGTGTAGTTTGTTTCTCATTTATGATTTGAAACTTCTTCTCTATGAAAGCGACATATTTATAAATAAAAATCGCAAATATATAATAGAAGAAAAAGAGAAACATAAGCATTCGTTGCGGGAAAAAGAATGTGAAAAGTAACGCGATTGGAACGGTTAGTTGAATAATATGGAGTTGAAAAAATAAAGGCACAGTTACAACACGCTGTCCATTCATGCTTGCTCAATCTCCACAGGTACGTCAACTTCTTTTAAAATACTTTTCATAATATCATTTTTTGTCGTACGCAGGGCACCTTCCATTGATAAGACGATACGGTGATTCCAAACAGAAGGAACTAACAATTGTATATCTTCTGGTGTGCAATATTCTCTCCCATGTAAAAAGGCTAAAGCTTGAACAGCACGTACTAAAGCTAATGTGGCACGTGGGCTTACACCGTTAGCGATATAATCATGATTTCTTGTAGCATGAGCAAGTTTAATAATGTAATGTTCTAACGGTTCCGAAACAAATATTTCTTTTACTCGTTTTTGAGATTCTAAAATATCTTCTAATGAGATGACAGATGTGACACTTTCTAATGGTAAATCGTTCCGAAAACGTCGCATCATTTGTAGCTCATCTTCAGGAGTAGGATAACCGATTGAAATCGTCATTAAAAAGCGATCAAGCTGTGCATCTGGAAGAGGGAAAGTCCCTTGTGATTCAATTGGGTTTTGCGTCGCAATAACAAAGAACGGTTTCGGCAGAGGCGTAGATTGTTTTTCGAGCGTCACTTGTCGTTCTTCCATCGCTTCTAACAAACTCGACTGCGTTCTCGGCATTGCACGGTTAATTTCATCTGCCAGCAAAATGTTTGTCATAACTGGTCCAATTCTTAATTCGAATTCGCTTGTTTTTGGGTTGAAGTATTCAATACCTGTTATATCACTTGGAAGTACATCGGGGGTGAATTGAACGCGAGAAAAACTACCACCAATACTTTTGGAAATGGTTTTCGCCAGTAACGTTTTCCCAGTACCAGGCACGTCTTCGAGTAGTGCATGTCCATCAGCAAGAAGTGAAACGAGCAGTAGATCAATAACATTTTCTTTCCCAACAAACACAGATCCGATGTTTTCTTTCAATTTATTTATCATATGTACCATTCCTTTCATTATAAAAGAGCTAATATTTCTATATTTTAACAAATTATTCAGAAAATTTGTATGGTTTTTTAATTCAAAGAAATGGATATTTAATTATTAAATTACTCTTGCATATTTTGGAATATGATTATACAATATCGATATACGATGTATCGTAAGTCGATATATCATAAGGCGATGTATCGGAGGTAGTTATAATGAATGGGAAGGCGCAAAAATATATTCCGTTAACTGAGGCGACATATTACATATTGTTATCACTAGTGAAACCAATGCACGGATATGGAATTATGCAAATGGTAGAAGAGATGACAAATGGGGAAGTAAAGCTCGGTCCTGGTACTTTATACGGGAATACGACGAAATTACTTAAAGAAAAATTAATTGTTGAAGTTGCCTCTACAGATAGAAAGAAGTGCTATGAGTTAACGCCGTTTGGGAGAGAAGTGTTAGAGCTAGAATATAACAGATTGCAGAGATCTGTAAGGAATGGAAATAGTATATTAGGGGAGTGAATGGGAAATGGAGACAAAGAAGGTATTCAAACCTTTTGCGATATGGAGCTTGGAAAAAGAAGAAGCTTTTTTAAGAAAAATGCATCAAAAAGGATGGGCTTTACAAAAGTATAATGTAATGTATACGTTTAAGAAAACTGAACCAAAAGATGTAGTATATAAAGCGGATTTTAGACTGGATTATAAAGATTCAAAAGAAAAACAAAAAGAATATATTGAAATATATGAAATGTGTGGATGGAAACATGTAACGAGTTTTGCGAAGTGGAATTATTTTTGTAAAGAAGTAGACGAGGAAAATGAGTTACCTGATATTTATTCAGACAAAGAAACGAAGATACAAAAATTTGTTGAATTGATACAGTTCGTTGCAATTATGTTTGTAATGTTAATTCCAGTGCTTTACTTATGTTTTCTTGGAGTATCAGAATCAGGATTATATAAAGGTATGGTTGGGTTTTTAGTTTGTATATATTTATATGCGTTTATTAATTTATTTAGGAAGATTAAAAAGTTGAAAAAGGAAATATTTTAACAAAGAGTGATATTCTTAGAGAAGATTATTGATGGGAATCAACTTCTCTAATTTCTATATATATTTATTTTGTTCATTCTTTTTTATATAATAAAAGACCAACTTTTTAATTCATAGAACTAACAGTTACAAAGATAATACCAGTAACAACACCTAAAAAAATCATAAATGAAGAAGAAATAATCAATAATAACGAACTAGCAATTAATATTAATTTATTAGATTTTTAATTTTTAAAATGGTAGTAAAGTAAAAGACTATAAATAGTAGAAACAAACCATATTATTAGACCGTAAGGAGTCGTTATTTTCTCCCAATCGAAGATCCAAAAGTAAAAGATGACTATATGACAAGTTAATAGTAGAAATATTGATGGAAGCGTTATTTTTTTATTATTTGTTTTACCTCGCTTATGTAAACATTTCCAAAAGAGTGCGAAGTTTAACATATAATAAGGAAGAAATCCATTTTTAATTAACTTATTAAACGAAAAAATCCCTTATAGAAAAATCTATTTCTATAAGGGATAATCATGTTTTTATTAGAAAGACTGATTTTGAGCAGGTTTAATAAATTGTTCTGGGTTTTCAACAAGCCCACATACAGCGCATTGGACACGGTATGTAGGTCCTTGATAGGCCATATGAAAAGCATTCATCGTTTCATTTGTGTATTCTTCTTCTACTTGACCAGTTTGTGGATTTAATTTGACTGGTTTTACTTGTTGCTCAAGAATATTAAAGCGGGTACGGTTTGTTTTACAACTTGGACATAGCATTGGTTCCATATGTATACACCTCCATTTGTATCATTTCTTAAAATCTTTAATTTTATGCAAGCAAAAAACTTTCTCAATATAAATAGGTGTTTAATGTATTTAAAATTCAGAAAAAATAAAATATAATAAAAGTACGAACTGGTTATGTCCAAACCAAATCTCCTGTTTTATGCCAATAAGCTGGGGGGCCGAGAAATCGGCCTCATTTTTTTTGCTCATTACTACAAGAAACAAGGTTTTTATGAGACATTTGTCGAAATTTTAGGGATGGATATAAAGGGGGATGTAAAATGAATTTGAAAATGAAGTACATCATTTTATATGTAGAAAAGTTTGAGGCATGTTTAAGGTTCTATAAAGATATTTTACAGTTACCTATAAAAGCAGAGCACGGAACATATATTGAATTTAATACTGGAACTACCATTTTAGCGATGAATACGCGGCAAGATGTGAAAGAATTAACAGGACTACCGCTTACAGAAGGTGAATTACAGTCTTCTCATTTCGAATTAGGATTCGTTGTTGAGAATGTACAAGAAACGATTGAGCAATTTAGAGAACAAGGAATCAAGATTTTAGTTGAACCTATTGTAAAACCGTGGGGACAAACAATTGCCTACATTGCTGATCCAGATGGAAATTATATTGAAATTTGCAGTTCATTAGAATAGAGGGAGAAAGAGAGATGGGATTTCCGAAACTAGAAACAGAACGTTTACGACTAAGAGAACTTACACTATTAGATGCAGAAACGCTGTTCCAATATTTCTCGAAAGAATCAGTTATACGTTATTTCGGAATGGATTCTTTTGAAAATATTGAGCAAGCGAAAACAACGATTCAAACGTTTAAAAATCGTTATGAAGAGGGCAGTGTATTTCGCTGGGGAATCGAGAAAAAAGGGACGGGCCAATTAATCGGAACGTGCGGATTTCATTTAATTAATAATCATCATAAACGAGCTGAAATTGGTTATGAATTAGACGATACATATTGGGGACAAGGGTATGCAACGGAAGCGTTACAGGCAATTTTAACTTACGGGTTTGAAACATTGCAACTTATTAGAGTTGCTGCTGTTGTATATGTAGAAAATAAAGCTTCTCAAAAATTATTAAGTAAAGCAGGATTTCAAGAAGAAGGATTACTTCGAAAACATATGATTCAAAATGGAGTTGCTCATGATACTATTTTATATTCTTTATTAAAAGAAGAGTGGAAGAAGTAATGAGTACAAACGAACTTATAACGATTATGAAGAAGCATAGGGAAAATAGATTCATTTTAGGTATAGATGGTTTAAGTCGATCTGGAAAAACAACATTCGTAAACAATTTAAAAGAAAATATGAAACAAGAAGGCATTCCGTTTCATATTTTCCATATTGATGATCACATAGTGGAGCGTAATAAACGATATCATACTGGATATGAAGAATGGTACGAGTATTATTATTTACAATGGGACATTGAATGGCTAAGGCAGAAATTTTTTCAAAAGCTACAACATGAAACAAAATTGAAATTACCTTTCTTTCATGAAGAAACAGATATATGTGAAATGGAAAAAGTACAGATTCCTATTGTAGGGGTAATTGTTATTGAAGGAGTTTTTCTGCAGCGAAAAGAATGGAGAGATTTCTTTCATTATATGGTCTATTTGGACTGTCCAAGAGAGACAAGGTTTCTACGTGAGAGTGAGGAGACACAGAAGAACCTTTCAAAGTTTGAAAATAGGTATTGGAAAGCAGAGGATTATTACTTAGAAACGGAATTGCCGAGGGATAGGGCGGATTTAGTCATCCAATGATTTGAAAATAGAAGGTGAATAGAATGAATATTTTATGGGATTTTGATGGGACGTTATTTGATACGTATCCTGCATATACAATAATGCTTTCTGAAATATTAGGTGACTCAGTAGAAAAACAAGAAATATACAAAAACTTAAAAATATCATACTCTCATGCAATTCAGTATTATAATATTTCATGCGAGCAGGAAGAAAAGATTAAAGTTTTGAAGGGAAAATTCACGCCAAAAGATATGAAACCTTTTGCAGGTGTCGAAGAGGTTTTGAAATTTGCAGATAAAAATGTGATTATGACCCATAAACATAGGACAGGGGTTATGGACATTTTAAAATATTACGGCTGGGAAAAATACTTTGTAGATATGATTACAATTGACGATGGCTTTCCCCGAAAGCCCAACTCTTTAGCTTATAATCATTTACATAAAAAACATAATATTGATTTAGCTATTGGAGATAGAGAATTAGATTTATTACCTGCAAAAGAATTAGGTATTTCAACATGTATGTTTCAAGGTAATTGTGATGTAGCGGATTATTCTTTATCACATTACTCGGAGTTTTTTAAGATAGTGAGTGATAGAGAGTTTTCTTTATAAAAAAAGTTATTAATAAAGACTGAATCTTTCATTTTAAAGGTACAGTCTTTATTTTTTAGAACTCTTTCATTTTATTCTGCAATAACGGGCAGCCTGATTGCTTCAACTAATAATCAGTGGAGGGTGAACAAAACCTCCACTGATTAAAGTTTCACTTTATTTTCTGTATATAATAATTACTAGAGATTAAAGGATAATCGTCCATCTTTAATAAGGAAGTGGTCAGTTTATTTTAACCAAATTATGGTTATTCATGTTAATATGAACTCATAGCTATATAGAAGGGGTGGGGTTAGTATGAAAACTGAAATAGTTCCTAAAAAGAAGTATAGTATAATAAGTTATGTATCTTTACTCATCGGCATTTTGTGTTTTCTATTCGTTTTTATAACGCCAACAAGGATAGCCAATGCAGGTAATATAGTTGGAGATTATATTACAATTGCCCTGACAGGTGTAGGTATCATGCTTTCAATAATCACAATGACGAAAAGAACAGAGAAGAAGGGAATTGCTATTCTTTCATTAATACTGTCCTCATCATTTTTTATATTTTGGATCATAGCAATTATCCTATTGTTTACTGGTCAAATTAGTTTTGCGCCGTAATGTGTAATAAAAAGAGTCCTTCTCGTATGATATCGGGTTCAGTTACGGGAGAGAAAGTATAAAATAACACACAAATTAGGGATGTAAATCACATATGATTTAGCACCCTTTTTTTATTGTTATTATAGTGTTTAAGCACTTTTATATAGTTAAATAGTGTTCTAAATAAAAAGATAAATGGAAAATTTATGTTAAAATAGTTGTAGAGATTATGAAAAAATGTTCTTAAACTAACAGTCAGGTTACTTTAAGAAGGTTTTTTCAAAGGAAATGGTAAATATCATATTTTGAAGGGGTGATTGCAGTGGAGTAAGTGATTTTTTTAATCTTAGTTAAATACTTTGAAGGAAGGCATTTATAACTATGAATACAAAACTAATAATAGTAGAAGGGTTACCTGGATTTGGAAAATCAACCACTGCAAAGCTAATAAATGAAATTCTAAGCCAAAATAAAATTGAGGTTGAACTATTTTTAGAAGGAAATTTGAACCACCCAGCCGACTATGATGGTGTATCTTGTTTTAATAAATTTGAGTTCGATAGATTATTATCTAACAGTGGGGATTTTAAAGAAGTGCTCCTTAAGAAAGTTCTAAAAAAAGGAAGCAATTATTTATTACCATACAGAAAGATAAAAAATGAGTTTGGTGACCAGTTTTCGGACGAATTATTTAACATTATTTTAAAAAATGATATATACGAATTACCATTCGATAAAAATGTTGAATTAATTGCTGACAAATGGAATGACTTTGCTGAAACCGCTCTAGAAGACAATAAGGTTTATATCTTTGAATGTTGTTTCATACAAAATCCATTAACTATTGGGATGATTAAATATGGTGAACAACAAGAAAAAATAATAAATTATGTAATGAAAGTTGCAAAAATCATAGAGAATTTAAATCCAATGTTATTGTATATAGAACAAGATAATCTTGAATTTTCATTTAGGAAGGCGTTAAAAGAAAGAACTCCAGAATGGTCCACAGGAATTATTGACTATTACACTAACCAAGGCTATGGGAAAGAACATAACCATTCAGGTGTAGAAGGAGCGATAAAAGTTCTTGAAGCTAGAAGGAATTTAGAATTAGAAATATTCGATATGTTAAAAATGAAAAAAGAAAAAATCAATAATACAAAATATGAAATTGACTCATATAGGTCAATGTTAAAAGATAAGTTAGCCATACAAATGGTGAAATAGCTTTTTACACTAACTGGTGCTTTAGTTGAAGAAGGAAATAAAAACGCTCTGAATATCTTCTGAGCGTTTTAGTTTGTTATTCCTAATGGTTATTAGCATTTTTCTCTTCCTACACTGAACCCATTACTCATATGAAGGACTCTTTTTACTCGGTATCTTCAGGTTGATATTCTAAAATATCCCCCGGTTGGCATTCTAATGCTTTACATATTGCTTCTAAAGTTGAAAAACGGACTGCTTTTGCTTTTCCATTTTTCAAGATAGAAAGGTTAGCCATTGTAATTCCAACCTTCTCCGAAAGTTCTGTTACACTCATTTTTCTTTTTGCTAACATTACATCAATATTAATAATAATTGCCATATTATTCACCTCAGACCGTTAAATCATTTTCTGATTTTATATCTATAGCATCTTTTAATAGTCTTTGGAGAACGGCAGCAAAGACCGCGATTACCATTGAAGAAAAAATCATAATCATTCCGATAATAATAATGCCAGGGGCATCATCTCTCTCTGCCACGAGATAAAAAAGTGGCATACCTAATACATATAATACACTAATTGCCAATGCGCTGTACTTAATATTTTTTAAAGCTTGAACAGATAGCTCTGAGAATGCGTTATTTTTATCAATATAGTTTAAAAGCTTAAATGTTTGGTACAGTGCGAAGTAATAAGGTAGTGCTGTTGCGTATAAATTGATAAATACAAGATATTTAATATATGCAATATCTGGATATAATTCTGCGGCAAAATTTCCTATTTTAGGGACTAAAAAAATGCACATAGCAAGAACGGGGATTCCGATTAGAATTACAACGGTCTTTAAAAAGAGTGTGGATCCTTGTTTCATAAAAAGCACCTCATTTATTTAATATCTTATTAATTTAACATGAAATTTATTGTTTAACAATAAATTTTTATTTCTTTTAATCGAGGATTTATTGTTAAACAAGTAATTAATGAAAAGGATGTTAAATCTTTTTTATAAGATAAATGATACATATCGATATTTAATTAAAGAAAGAGAAAGTAACTATTGTTAGCTTTATGAGAATTGGGAACTAATAAAACATATGTAGGTTTTGGTATGGAAAAGGAAATAAGGTGTATTGAAATGAATGCAAAGTTTAT
This sequence comes from Bacillus sp. B2-WWTP-C-10-Post-4, assembly GCF_009183805.1. Classification (NCBI taxonomy): domain Bacteria; kingdom Bacillati; phylum Bacillota; class Bacilli; order Caryophanales; family Bacillaceae; genus Bacillus; species Bacillus sp. B2-WWTP-C-10-Post-4. The sequence continues at coordinate 12,590 of NZ_WEII01000093.1, forward strand.
GGAGGAACAATCATGTTGAATTATGGTGTGAAGATGAAAAAGTTACTATTAGTGGGAGCTATAATAGTAAGCATATTAAGTACGGAAAGTATGATGAATTATCATGCGGCCAAAGCTAAGGTGAAAAAAGTAGAACACCAGCCTAAAAATATAATTATGATGGTTATGGACGGAACGAGTTCAACGGCGACAACATTGGCTCGCTGGTATAAAGGGGCACCGCTTACGTTAGATCAAATTGTAACAGGAGGTGTTCGTACGTTTTCGGCGGAATCAGCTATTACAGACTCAGCGCCAGCAGCAACAGCTTTAGCAACTGGAAATAAATCGAATTCAGGATATGTAGGTATATTACCTTCTATTGTAAGTTCGCCTAGCTTACAGCCAATAAAAGAAGAAGAAAAGTTACGGCCGGTCGCAAACGTATTAGAAGGCGCAAAATGTACTGGTCGTGCAACTGGCATTGTTGCTACATCTGAAATTCAGCATGCTACTCCGGCCGGATTCTCTGCTCACCATGTCAATCGCAAACATTTTGACGTAATTGCGAAGCAGCAAGTATATCAAAATATAGATGTCGTATTAGGCGGGGGAAAAGCGGCGCTGTTACCTATGAAAAGTAATGGAATCCGAAAAGATGGTGAAAATTTAGTAAAGGTGATTCAAGACAAAGGATACGATTTCGTTGAAACGAAAGATGCGTTATTGAACTCCAAATCTAATAAAATTTGGGGCTCTTTCTCACATCATGCTCTTGCGTTTGATATGGATCGTATAGCAACAAATCCAGAACAACCAACACTTTCTCAAATGACAGAAAAAGCAATTCAAACATTATCAAAAGATAAAGATGGCTTCTTTTTATTCGTAGAAGGTAGTAAGCCTGATTGGGCAGCTCATGCTAATGATCCAATTGGGATGATTAGTGATGTATTAGCATTTGATGAAGCGGTAGCAAAGGCGTTACAATTTGCGAAGAAAGATGGGGATACGATGCTCATCGCTTTAACTGATCATGGTAACAGCGGCATCTCTATAGGGAATAGGAATACGACAAAAGGATACAATACTACACCGGTTTCTGTATACATTGATCCATTGAAAAAGGCGAAAATGACACTTGAAGGAACTATAAATAAACTGAAATCTGATTTATCAAATGTAGAAGATGTAGCTAAACTATACGGTTTGGATAATCTAACTCATGATGAAAAAGAACAATTAAAAGTGGCAAAAAAGAAAATGGATGTAGGACGAATTTTTACTACATTATTGGCTAATCGTGCAAATATCGGCTTTACGACAGGAGGACATACAGGTGAGGATGTATTCTTACATTCTTATGGACCTCAAAAACCAGAAGGCTTAATCCAAAATACAGACATTGCGAAGACGATGGCGAAAGCGATGGGCTTTAACTTAGAAGAAGTAACGAATAAAATATTTTTAGAGAGTGAACAAGCCTTTAAGAAAATCGGTGCAACTGTAACAGCCGACAAAACCGAAGGAGCAAACCCGTTACTCGTAGTAAAACATAATAAAGTAGAAGCACAATTATTTGGTAACAAAAATATAATTCGTATCAATGGTAAAGGGTATGAATTAAGAAGTATTATTGTAGAGAGTAATGGAAAGTACTATGTACCAGAAGAAGCAATTCAACTATTTGTAAAGCATTCTCGTTAAAAAATTGCCAACCAGTTAAGCTAACTGGTGGCAATTTTTTGTGTTTATTCTAAATATAAGGGCTCGAATTGTTTTGTAATTTTTTTATATGAGACTTGTATAAATGTTAAAGGGAAATTATATTTTTTTCTTACATTAAAAAATTTCATTTTGTAGAATAAGAAGTTATACATATAGTAAAGTCTAATGTGTTATCAATTAATATTTACGAAAAATATATTAATACTTTAGAAT
>NZ_WEII01000094.1:0-14447 GCF_009183805.1 Bacillus sp. B2-WWTP-C-10-Post-4
ATTATAGACGTTCTGAAAAAAATTAATTATAACAAGAACAGTGTTCGTGCTACTATCTACGGTTATTTTTTGTACTAAGTACCCCTTTAACTAACAAGACAACAAAAAATAATTAATATATTAAAGTGAATAATGTTACTATTTTTCAAACCTAATCTAGAAGACACCGGAATTCTTTCGGCTTCATATTCCTTCATCAGCTCAAAATCAGCCTGATTATTAACATCTAACTTTCGTAAATCTTACTTTTTATCTATTTGACGTATCATATTTGAAACCTTCAAGCTGAAGCTACTTTCTTGCACCTTTTCAAAACCAAATTTAGGATAAAATTCTAACACCGTATCATTCGCGAATAAGTATATAAAATCATAATTCTTCTCGTATTTTTTAATGATATGATTCATTAATTTAGTCGCTAAACCTTGATGTCTATAATCCGGATGTGTCATCACTGTACCCAATTGAATTGCTTTATATTCCTTACCGTTAGAGATTACATTCATTTTATTAATAGATGTATTTGCGATGACTTTATCTCCATCCACATAAGAATAGCAAATATAGTTATCATTCCAACAGCCCCTGTCATACCATCCTTTAAAATCCAATTCAAATACATGTTTTGCAAGGTCATTAAAGCTTTCCTTATATTTTTCATTTTGCTTGTAGTCACTAATTAATTGATATTCATTCATGATAAATCCTCCATTTTTTATTATATTTCCCTAAAAAGAGTGTATATTTCTTACAACAATCTACTACTAAGTTTTCGTTAATCACCGCCTTATAATAGGTGTAACGGCATAGAAACATGCTTCCGGAATCAAAAAACGACAAAAAAAGACCACAAGAAGAAACATCTTCTCATGGTCAAATTTCTGTCTATTATAAATACACCTATCCCGAAAGAATAGATATCGTGAAATAACATGAAATTTTTTGATAAGATATAATGTCTTCTAACCGCTACTAGTAAAAGGGGATAACAAATAAAATCAAGGAATTATCCTTAATTTGATCTTTTACAGTATAAAATTCGTTTGAATTTTAATTAGCGATTAATAAGCTTCATCATATACAATCAAAACCTCTTTTCAATATAATTTCTTACTAAGAATATCTCCTTTGAAAACCGTTGTAAATGAAGACATAACAAAAAACAAGATTTATGTCCTTCTGTATCACCAAAATCGGTCGTTTTTGGTGATACAAAAAGACACATACTATTATTCTCGAAAACTACAGAAAAGTCCCTCCACCTTAAGGCAGAGGGACTTTCCAATTACTATTTCAAACTACCCGCAATCTCCGTAAAGATAACTCCAAGCGCATGTGCACCTGCATCAGGGTATCCTAAACTTCTTTCGCCAACTGTACCAGCGCGGCCCATGCGTGCTACGATTTCTTTCGTGTACTCTGCTCCTTTAACCGCTGCTTCTGCACCTTTTTCAAAGGCAGTTTTTACGTCTACTTCGTTTGAGGCGCTATCTAACCAAGAATCTACACATGGAGCAAGCGCGTCAACAAGTGTTTTATCACCAACTACTGCTCCTCTACCGAATGATCTTTCACCGATCGATTGGATGCCTTGCAGTGCCGCTTGTAACATTTCACCGAATTCTTTCACTGTTAGCTCACGTTTTTCGCCAGCTGCTTTACTAGCAGCGCGGAATGCACCGCCCCAAATTGGACCAGATGCGCCGCCGCAATGTTCCATAATAATCATGGAGCAACCGTCAAGGAATGATCCGATCGTTACGTTCTCTTGATCTACAATAGAATGCCATTCACGTTTTAATCGTTTAAATCCTTTTGCAACACTCATTCCGAAGTCACCATCACCAGCATGCGTATCTAGCTCACAGAACGGTACTTCATTTTTAATAATAACGTCGCTCATTTTATCAACGAGATAAATCATGTTGTTTAATGTAATGACATTATCTTTAATAACAGCGTGTTCTTCCGCCGTTTCTAGTTCAAATGAAACTTCCTTCTCTTCTGTTTCTTCAAGTACATTTACATACTCTACACTTTCAACTGGTCCATCTACTTTAAACGCTGGTGTATTACATTCTTTTGATAGTAATGTTTTTAACTCATCATCTAATTTCATTACAGTTAAAGACATACCAGCCATATCGATACTTGTCATATAATTACCGACGAATACTCTATTAATTTTAATGTTTCTTGCAGCTAGTTCTCTCGTAACGGCGTTGTTAAATAAGTAAAGTTCCTGCAGTGGTGTTCCGCCAAAACCGTTAACTAGAAGTGCAATTTCTTCGCCATCTTTTACTCCTAAATCTTTTACAAGATCATTTGTCATACGGTTAGCTAATTCATCAGCCGACAACATTTTTTCACGTTTAATTCCTGGTTCGCCGTGAATACCTACGCCGTATTCCATTTCATCTTCCGCAAGTGTGAAAGTAGGTGATCCGCTCGCTGGAACTGTACAAGACGTTAACGCTAAACCGATTGTGCGCACGTTAGCCGCTGCTTTTTCTGCGACAGCTTTTACCGCTCCTAAATCCATACCTGCTTCCGCTGCTGCGCCGGCAATTTTATGAACTAAAATAACTCCTGCAACGCCGCGGCGTCCTACTGTATACAGACTATCTTCTACCGCAATATCATCGTCCACTTTTACGTAGTCGACTTCAATTCCATCTTCCGTCGCTAAATGCGCACCATTTTTGAAATTCATAATATCGCCGCTATAATTTTTAATAATTAATAACGTACCTTTTTTACTAGCTGTTTCTTTAATTGCTTGGTATACCTGAATTTGTGAAGGTGACGCAAACACATCTCCGCACACCGCCGCATCTAACATTCCTTTTCCGACTAATCCTGCATGTGCCGGCTCATGGCCACTACCGCCGCCACTAATTAACGTTACTTTGTTTTCGTTCATTTCTTTCTTCTTAATAACTTTATATTTTTTCAAAAGTTCAAGCTCTGGGTGAGCCATAACCATTCCGTTACACATTTCCATTACTAATGTTTCTGGTTTGTTTATAATCTTTTTCATTGTGATTATCCCTCAATTCCTTTAATATATTGTGATATATTTGAAATCTTCTTCTTACTACTCATGTTAAAATGAAAGCGCTTTATAGTAAACGGACAAAATGGACAATCTGTCTAAAGACACCGCTCTCATTTATAGATAGGATTTTTATATTACTAACATTCTAGGGATGATTCAGATGACCTCTTCTATAATTTCTAAAAAGATAATCGCGAACTCATTGAAATATTTAATGGAAACAGAGTCGTTTCATAAAATATCAGTGAGCGATATTATGTTACACTGTCAAATGCGTAGGCAAACTTTTTATTATCATTTTAAAGATAAATTTGAACTATTAAGCTGGATTTATAGAGAAGAAACGAAAGAAAATATTATAGACTTTCTCGATTATGAAAAATGGGAAAACATTTTTGATTTATTATTTGATTACTTTTATGAAAATCAAAAATTTTACCGAAATGCTTTTAAAGTTATTGAGCAAAACTCGTTTAATCACTATTTATTTGAGCATACGAAAAACTTATATATGAAGATTATTGATGAACTATCTGTAAGCTGTGGATTCAGCCTTTCTGATGAGACAAAAAATACGATTGCCTCCTTTTATAGTCACGGCTTCGTTGGAACGATAAAAGATTGGATTGAAAGCAAGTGCGAAGTAGATCCTTCCATTATGTCTTCTCTTATGAAAAATATGATAAACAATCAATTACTACTATTACTTGAGCAATCAGCAAAGTAATTAAAGGGTGGCAAAAGCAATGAAAAAGATTATGAATGATGTACAAAATATCGTTCAAGATATGCTGCATGGCTTTTATTTTGAACATAACGACAAAGTAAATTACGACGAAACAAATAACATCATTTATGTAAAGGATATCGAAAAACTAAAGCAAAACGTCGCGATTATAAGCGGCGGTGGTAGCGGACATGAACCCGCTGATATTGGCTATGTAGGAAAAGGTATGCTTACAGCGGCAGTAAACGGCAGCATTTTCACTCCGCCTACAGTGGAACAAATTGTAGCGGCTACTCGCCTCATGCCAAAAGATAAAAGTATTTTATTCATCATTAAAAACTTTAAAGATGACGTTGAGAACTTTCTAGCGGCTGAGCAGATCGCTAAAGAAGAAGGAAGAAAAATTGACCATATCATCGTAAATGACGACGTTTCAATTGAAGATGATGCTTCTTTTAATAAAAGAAGACGCGGCGTCGCTGGTACTGTTTTCGTTCAAAAAATACTTGGTGCGGCCGCTCTTGAAGGCCATTCTTTAGAAGAACTAACAACACTTGGCCGTTCTATCACTGAAAACTTACACACATTAGGAGTTGCCCTTTCCCCTGCCAACGATCCAGTAAAAGGAAAAGCTTCATTCACATTAAATGACGATGAAGTGTTTTACGGCGTCGGCATTCACGGAGAAAAAGGATATCGTAAAGAAGCACTATCCTCTTCTGAAATATTAGCAATCGAACTAATGAACAAACTTAAAAGCATTTATCGCTGGAGAAAAGAAGACAACTTCGCTATCCTCATTAATGGACTCAGCGCAACTCCATTAATGGAACAATACATTTTCGCAAACGACATTCGCCGTTTGTGTGAACTGGAAGGATTGCAAGTCACATTCGTAAAGGTTGGTACACTGTTAACTTCTTTAGATATGAAGGGTGTTTCGCTTAGTTTGCTTAAGGTAGAGGATTTGGATTGGGTGAAGTGGTTGAAGGTGGATGTTAGAGTGGGTAATTGGTAAGTAAAAATTATGATGATAAAAGCCTTTAACTATAACAAGTTAAAGGCTTTTTACAAATTGAAATATCGCACGAGCGTTCAAAAGAAATTCGTAATTACCTCACTGGATGATTACAGGTCTTCCAAATAAAGCTGGATGATAAATTAACATTGCACCTACAAATGAACACACTAAACAAAAAACAGCCTCGTATTTTATGACTAAAGGAGAGTTCGTATCAAACTCTTTTTCCTCTCTTTTCAATATCAATTTAAATAACGCTGTATATAATACTTTATATAATACATACCCAACAATCGCTCCGAGGGTATTCGTAAATAAATCATCAATATCTGTAATTCTATTATTTAGTAATTGATTTAACTCAATTGCCAATGAAAAAAGGAATCCCGCGCATACGGTGTTTTTCATTTTTCTAAACTGCGGCCAAATAGTCGGTAATAAAAAGCCGAACGGCATAAACAGTACAATATTTAAAAGATACGTCGTACTACCTGCCGTATCAAATAGAGTCAAGTTGATTTGACTTACACGAATCCACGTTTCATATCTACTTATATCCCATACAGTCGCGATTTGCGTCACCTTATACACTAGCGAAAGATAGAATAGAAAAATATATACCCATAGAAAATGCCGAATAGATATGTTTCTTTTCGCTTTAAAATAAAATCTAATTTGAAACAAAATACAAAAAATTATAGTAAAAAAATACGTATACAAATAACTAATCAAAACTCCTGTATGCATGTGGAATCCCCTAACTTTACATTTTCATCTATTATTTAAGAACTGGTAATTTGTTCATATATTTAATCTTCTACTTTGTCTTCGGATATCAGGGATATACTAAAAATAAAAAATCCCCACTCCTTCATTTTCAGTCTCCTCCTTGATGTAACTTGTTTATAGGATAGGAAAAACTTTTAAAATAAAAAGTAGGGTAAATATAAAATTTTTCTTAAATTTTATGTTAGTTTTTATTATTACTCTTATTAGGAATCCGCTATTCGTTGTTAGGTAACGCCATGCTTACACCTATAAAGGTATTGAATTACTGAAGAATTCTGTCCTCAATATAACAGCAGATTCACATCAAAAATGTAAATCCTCATTTCCTTTGTATTTTCCTTTATTAAGTCTTTTTCTTATGAATAATTCTGCCACAATTAAATTAGGTACCCATGCTAACCAAGCAATAATAGCGTAACTAAGTTCAAACCGCTCTATTCCAAATAGAACGATAAACAACGGTAGCCAAATTCTTAATGTAACTGCTCCAAAGGTTAAAGAATAATTTCTAATCATCCAGTTCCGATGCTCTTTAATTTTTTTATTCTTAACTCTATGTAACGCTTGATATGCTGATACTAGCCAAAGTATGGATAACAAACCGAAACCTAGCTTCGCTACCAATCCTCCCGTAGCATAAAAGGATAGATATAGTCCAGAAACGCCTCCTAATAATATACCAACCATATAGATTCTCCCAACTATTCGATGACGGTTAATATTCCTTTCTCTAAATTTAGTGGATAATGTAAAAGGACCAATTACTAATGCTACTATACTAGTCGTAATATGTATAAATAACATACTATACCAGAACTCACTTAATTTAGATCCAAACATAAGCTTCGCTTTTACAAGTCCTGTTTGAAATCCATCCATAATAAAATACTGGACAACAATATAACTAGCTACTAAAAGAGCAAAAAAAGTGAATACAAACCAAATTTTTCTGTTCAAATTTTACTGCCTCCCCATTACATTCACGAAAATTAGATTATATATTACTGTTCATTCTCGGGAAAAATAAAAAAGCCTTCTAGCGAAATGAAGTGACCTCCGAAAAAGGGACATTTAATAGATTAAGATTTCCAAAAATAATGAATATATATGTTATATTGTTAGACGTACTGAAAAAGCTAAACAGTACAGCAATGGGGATTTTTCTAATGGATATGTTACAACAAGTAATAGATAAATTTAAAATGAGTAAACTCTTAAGTATATCATTCTATACTTGAGAGTTTACCCATCTATCCCTTCTCATCCCTCATACTGTAATACCCCAAATTAATAATAATCAAGAAATACCCACCCATAATTCCAGCTGCAAATGTCCACATGAATTCATGATGTTCAATTTCATACATAATAATCGCGCCGAGTATTGCGGCTGCGAACCGATTTATCATTCCGAGCATCGGTGCTTTTTCTTTTTTTACAATGCTATCTCCGAACTTTTCAATACGCCTTCCTAAAATCCAGGCGCAGTACATACTCACCAAAAGGCCAATGCTTATCCCGACAAACTGGGCTGAAAAAGGTGTCACGAGCCATCCCAATAACATTACGCCTAGCAAACAATACATTTGTATGTTGAATGATCTTAATGCCATACGAATCATGTTATTCTCCTTTATCTTTCTCATTGTAATTCCGTATTATCAATCCAATCTTTCAGAATCCAAGCTTTCAGCTATATCTTTTTTAAAATGAGGAAATTTGATTTTGCTCACCATTAAATACGCGAGTACGCTTGTACCAAATGCCACGGAAACTGGATTATTTAGGTGACATAAAATGAGGAGACACATCGCCGCGAATGGAATGGGCATTCCGATGAATGTTGGGAGTTTGCTTTGCTGTGTGTTAAATCTCGCAAGCCGAAGCATTCCGCAAATACTGTAAGCGAGCGCGCATATCATCCCGATAGACTGCAAATCTTTTAACGAAGCATTATATGCAAGAATAGATGGTGCCACACCAAAAGTAACTAAATCCGCAAATGAGTCCAGCTCTCCACCAATTTCTGAAACAGAATCAAGTTTCCGAGCGATCATGCCATCAAACAAATCAAGGACCATACCTGTAATAATGAACATAACTGCACCGTACATATCGTCAACGAAAACAGCATGAATAGCCAAAAGCCCACACACAAAATTTGCTATCGTAATCATATTTGGTATGTAACTCATCACATGCTTCTCCTCCTTTCTACTAATTGCTTCATCTAAGTTCTTACTCATTACAATCAAGATCCTTCTGCTTTTCTTCCAATATCACTTTATTTATTTTCGTTAACGTCTCTGTCATTTGCTGCAACGCTTCAATATCAATTTTCGAGAAATACTTCTCAATTAATACATCATCTAACTTCGACAATTGCTCCATATACTTACTACCGTTTGGACCAAGTGTAAGGAAATACTCCCTTTTATTATTCGGATTCACTTGTTTTGAAATCATCTGTTGCTTTTCCAATTTCGATAAAACTTGGCTCACCGCACTTTTCGTTATATTAAACGTATTCGCAATGTTATTTGCTGTCGTGTTTTCATTTAAATGAATATGAAATAGCATGCTCTCTTGCTGTCCAGTAAGACCAAACTCATCCTTTAAATCTTGAAATAGTAAAATGTAGAGTTCCGTGTAGGCTCGATTCATTTCATTAATTACTTCTTTATATGATCTCGTCATAGCGTTCTTCCTCCAGTCACGCTTTTATATAGTTTAGTTAACTTAACTAAACTATATTATACCTTTATGTTCGTGTAAAGGGAAATATAGCTCCGGACTTTATTCACAATGAAAAAAGAAGACATCCATTAAGATGTCTCCTTTTCATGTTGAAAAATACTAACCGTTAATCAGCTGTTGCTTGAATTTATCTAAAACTTTCTTTCTCTCTTCATAATCTTCCGCATCAGCTTCTTCCCAAAGCTCAAGGTCAGCCCCTCGCTCAATTAATGCAATCGCATTGTTGCGAACTTCTTCTTGAAGACAACCTTTCTCCAATTGTATTGCCGCAAGACCAATGTATACTAAAGACATGACTTCTAAATCTTCCTCTATATCAAACTCATCTACATACTCTTCTAAAATGAGCTTAGTTGCTTCTTCTACATTATTACCTTCTTCTATATATTCAATAAACTGCTCTTTCACATCACAAGTCGTATCATCATCAAATAATCCAGTTCCCCAAGCGCCCATATGCTACAGCTCCTTCTTTGTGCTTTTTTCATTCCTATTTCAATCTTAAATATAGTAAAAGTTCATTACAAGACTAGTTATATACATCATTATATTTTACAATTACTGTAGGTAACTTACATATTTCACCACATGTATCACTCTGAATAATCAAACATAAATATTGATAAAATTCCATATAGACCCATTAATGGTTAAAATGTTATAATAGAACTACCCTACATAGTTACTCATATTTAACTTGAGGAACTAGCGTCTTATTAAGCAATGCGCATAAATTAGATAAAAAAGACACTTTTTACAGTGTCTTTTTTATTTATATTCTCATGGAAAATATCTCTTTTATACACAAAATCTATTAACTGAAGAAGGAGACTATCATATGGAGCATCCTCTAGCAAGAGAACTACGTAACATACGTATATGCCTTATTATCTTGATCATTGTCATTGCATTTTGGGATCGTGAAAGAGTGGTAGAAATCAATGATCATGGCAGCAGTTCTGCCCCAAATATTAGCAATATGACCCAAATCGGTGAAAATACATTTGCACATAAAGATGACTTTGGTCAAATTAAAATATTTAAGTTTAACCCTGATACAAACGATATTTCACTCATTAAAGAATTTAATGCTGATGAATATTAATGAAATACAAAAGGACCTGCTCACATTCATGCGTCAAACATAAAGTAAATGGAATCCGTTAAAAAACACGAGTGACCCCTTGTTTTCCCCTCTTATTAAAGGAGGAACTATTATGGGATTTGGTGGTAATTGCGGCGGAGGCTGCGGTTTTGCTGGAGGATTTGCATTATTAGTTGTGTTATTCATTTTATTAATCATCGTTGGAGCTTCTTGCTTCTGCTAACAAACTATTGGAAAAGACACTCTTATATGGGTGTCTTTTCTTTGTAAACGAAAGAGTATGAGAAGTGGAGCCTTTAGCCATAATTATGACTAAAGGCTTTTTGTATACAACTTAAAAAGGAGCTGACTTTATGGAGCATAATAAAAACGGGATGCTTGCTTTAATCGTTTTGTTTGTAGGACTAGCATTTTTTGTTATCGGTATGGTTTATCATTTATGGGGAACGGTTTAAAAATAAATAATAATTCATTTAAGAAAAAGTACTCGTACGAGTACTTTTTTAAATGTTATATAAAAACATTCTAAACTTACTTACATGCATACAATCATCAATTATAGTTATATAATTGGGAAGGTTGTAAATTATCAATCTATATCTATATTGATTAGGAAAGGAGCTAAAAATGTTAGAAATCATTTTTGTTGCTGTATTACTTTTATCTAGTATCATTCCCATCTTTATCAAAAGGGGTTTGACGAAAAAAAATGGAGTCCTTTTACTAATAAATTATGCATTATTATTTGCCACCATCATTGTAATTGGTGCAAACTGGCGTATGATTCCCGCCTATTTCTTATTGTTCGTTTTAACATTACAAGTTTTTTTGAAACCAAAAACTACAGCCGTTTCTAAAAAGTTAGTGATGAAAGTTTTAAAAGGTTTAGGAATTATCGTAACTGCTATCGCAATGTTTACATTACCTTTACTTTTTCCGATCATAACACTCCCGGAGCCTACTGGAAAATATACAGTAGGAACGAAAGCTTTTCATTTAATTGATACAAATCGAAAAGAAACAACTGTACCAAATAGTCAGGGAAATCGTGAGTTAATGATACAAGTATACTATCCTGCCACAAAAGGATCAGGGAAGCCTTCTGCCTATTTTGAGAACATAAACGAGCTGGCTGAACAATTGGCAGTAACAAACGGTGCTCCATATATCGTAACGACACATTTAGGGCTGACAAAAACACATTCTTATCAGAATGCTAAGCCACTTCAAGATAAAGAAAAATTCCCCCTCCTTTTATTCGGCCATGGGATGGGATTATATGGTCAACAAAATACATTCCAGTTAGAGGAATTAGCTAGTCAAGGCTATGTAGTAATCGCTCTTAATTTCACAGGATATGCAGCAACAACGATTTTCCCTAATGGAAACCGTGTAGACTCTATACCAATTGAATATACACCTACCGCCTTAAATACCATAGTTCAAAAATGGGAACAGGATACTACTTTTGTTTTAAATGAAGTAATAGAAGGCAATTTCGATAAAAGTTTTAAAACTATTGCAGACTTAATTGACTATGACAAAATTGGAATGTTCGGTCACTCTTTTGGTGGAGCAACTGCCGCACAAATGTTAGTGAAGGATACGCGTATTAAAGCTGCAATTGATATGGATGGCGGATTATATGGCGATCCACTACCTAAAGACGGTCCTCAAAAACCATTCATGTTGATGAATGCTGAAGCTACGATTCGTTTTATGAAAGAGGCTGAGAATCCAAAGACAACCGGAATCCAAAATGAATTATTGGAAATAGTCTATTCAAGAAATAAAACTATTGAAAAACCGGGCGTGTACACAGTGGTAATTCCAAAAACAAACCATACTAGTTTTACAGATTTAGCAGCATTTTCACCTATTATTAATGAACCTGGCGAAGATGTAGCCACAAACTATAAACTGATTAATAAACTAGTAACTAACTTTTTCGATCAAACTTTAAAAGGCAAAAGCGAAAATCATTTAGAAGAAATTCAGAAACAATACCCTGAACTTCCTCTCATTAAACACAAATAACTATTTTCCTAGTTATGTAACCCCTCCTTATGCTTGAGGGGTTTCTACTTTAACACAATTATAAAAAGGCCCCATTATTGGGGCTCTTAAAAAATAATAAGAATAAATGAATTAAAACAAATAACAGACAACTAAAATATATACGCTTAACATTATATAATCTATATATTTATGTAAAATTACATAAATATATAGATTATTATACGCTATACTAAAATAGGAGTCGACAATCGTTATTTTCTTCTTATTTTTAAAGCAATATGGATATACCTTCTTAACTCATTTGGATTGGATAAGAAAAGAAGACAGCTTAATTGATGTCTTCTTTTTTTATAGTTTTATGAATTTTTTTGAGCAGATGCTCTCCAATCACGAAAAGATGTTGGGCGTCCAGAAAAAGCTCTTTGCTTTGTAACAGATGGTTTTTCTTCAGGAGTCATTGTTTTTTCTTTAAGCGTCGCTGGTTTTTCTTTAAGCGTCACTGATTTTTCTTCAAGAATGGTCACAGCTGTTTGCATTTTCTCTAACTGTTCTTTCAACAATTGTTGTTCAATCTTTAAATCCGTAAGTAAACGTAAAATCATCTCAGAATTAGCCATAAGATCCTCCTTCCCCCAATACACAGAATAAAATACAATATGTAGAAGACGAAATGCCGGTGACAAAAATAAGGTCGTCAACTCTTTTTAACTTCTAAAATCCTTTTATTTTTTTAAGGACCTGCTCCATTCATCCTTAAAAACATAAAGTAAATTAAATCCATTAATAAATGGTCTTTATGGAAGGAGGAGTTAATATGGGCTATGGCGGTAGTTGTGGTGGAGGCTGTGGTTTCGGCGGCGGATTTGCCTTACTTGTTGTGCTCTTCATCTTATTAATCATCGTTGGCGCTAGCTGTTGGGGCGGCGGATTCGGCTGCTAAGGAGAGGCACTCTTGAGAGTGTCTTTTTTTTAATATGTGACTCGTATACATATTAAAAAAAATTTCCGTTCTAGAAGTACTATAATATTAGCTTAACATGTCAGTTCCCCCTAATTAATAGGTGGTTCTAGCCTATAGAATTCTTTTAAATATAAAATGAAACTATATTTCTCAATGAATAAAACAATTTAACATGGTAAAATAATATTTGGATGGGAGTCCAATATATTATTAAAATTAAGATGGTTCAAGTCGAAGGAAGGCACCTTAGGGTGTCTTTTCTTTTTTATAAATAATTATAAATTAAAATTGCAAAGGATGCTTACTACTTACAAGGAACATTTTCTTCCGTACAACTATTTATTTGAAACTAATTACTATTATAAATATAAAGAAGTTATGGATAAAGTAGTGAGGTAAATAAAACAAAATATAGATTTAATTCCTGTTTCTCAACGAGGTACCACCAGCATTTTCAAAAAAATAGCTAAGCAAAAAAAATAATCAGCTGTCCATATGGACAGCTGATTTACATCATTACATTTCTATTATTTATCTTACCACTTGTACAGATACTGGTTTCCACCCCTGATTTTCTACCCAATCAATATTAACCTTATATTTTTTATTATTTTGCTTATCTCGTACATTACCGTAGGCTTTATTATTACCATTATTCCCAATAAAATCGAAAATCAATTGGCTCTCTGGAACATCAACAGCATAAGAAATTGCTTTTTTCATCTCACTCCAATCTACTGTTCCTTCTTTAAATTTCATTTCAGGTTTTGCTCCTTGCTCGGTACCAATTGGCTTCCAAGAAGGATTAGTTTGAGAACCCTTTTCTTGAGATGCCGTTTTTTCTTCCTCATTATTTTCAGTTCCGTTCGTTTTTACCGATTTTTCTGTTTTTGATTTCTCTTCTAGCTGTGCTGCCTCTTTATCTTCATTTTTCTTCTCTTCTATCTTTGCTGTTTCTTTATCTTCAGTTTTCTTCTCTTCTATCTTTGCTGTTTCTTTATCTTCAGTTTTCTTTTCTTCTATCTTTGCTGTTTCTTTATCTTCAGTTTTCTTCTCTTCTATCTTTGTTACTTTCTTTTCTTGAGCAATTGCTTTCGTTGATGTATTAGAAGGGGTAAACAATTGGTATGTCACTATACCAACTGTCACTAATACCAAAGTAAATGCAATATTAAAAATTGCCTTTTGACGACGATTCTGTTGTTTTTCTTGAAATCTGCTTACTTGTCCCATTCTTCAAACCTCCGTGTTTACTTTCTCCTCTACTCTTTATGTATTATCCCTAAAATTCTTAATATTTTTATTAAACAATAGAAATAAACTACACTTTCCATACAGGATTTCATATCATAATAAAATTTGTGTTTTTTCAAGTATCTGACATATGTTATTCAAAATAGTTTAATACATTAAAAATAGATAAGCTTCTGCACTTAAGAAACTTTCAATTTTATTCAAAGGTGATTCCCATTATGTCCATATTAGATCTCCTGTAGAAAGCTTTTTAACAATTAAACCTCTTCTTCCCTTATTTATAATTTTTAAATTAAATTTCCCTCTATAGTATAATAAAGATGTTTCGTTTTCTAATGGGGTATGTCGTAAAATCAAAAGGGATTTTATCTCTTTTACCTTCTTTTCAGAGTAAATTTCACCACTAGGAAATTCTATTATTCCTAATGTAATCTTTAATTCGCTCTCATCGAAAGGCCACTCCTTATTAAGTTCCCTTATCTTTTGTATAAAGCTTCTTTTGGTTTGTCCTATATATAGCAATGTTACACTCTTAGCACATACTCTAGAGATTGCAAATATCCCCTTCTTAGAAGCTTCTTCCCTATTATAAAAATCATTTATACTATACATTCCATACCATTTAATATGTACTGTTTCTATGAATCTCACCTCATTTTTAGACAATATTATAATTTCTGAATGTTCAAATTATAATGGGCGCATAGTCCTGATTACTTGAATTATAAATTGTGCTTTTCAATAATACATTTTATT
>NZ_WEII01000095.1:0-14223 GCF_009183805.1 Bacillus sp. B2-WWTP-C-10-Post-4
GTGTTAAATATTGAAAGGAAAGTGAAGGATTTCTACAAAAAAAGTTGCTAAACATAAAAAATGCTCCATAAACAGTTAGTTTCTATAAATATGACGAAAAACACCGTAAAACAAATAACGCATTTCGTGAAATAAAGAAATAAATGAAATATTTTAAAAGGATAAAACAAATATGGAGATATTAAATTTTAAAAAAAGAAGTGAGGAGATATAGTAACAGTTATTTACAGTGTTCCGTGTTTCGCTTCAAAATAGACGTGCTGAAATTTAAAAAAGTTTCTTCTATATTATTGAATATACTTATGGCACTTACAATGAGTACCGTCTTTATCTCATTTGTTGTTTTAGCAAAAAGATATTAAGATGGAGGAGAGAAAGGAAGATTAACATATGCAAATGATGTATGCTTTTGGCATTGGGCTTGTATTATTTTTAGCCGTATTCTTATTTATTCGTAAAGACGTTCAAGGCGGGACGTTAACGAAGCGAGGATTTTATAAATTAATCGGCTGTTTAGTTGTTATGCTTATAGCAATTATTGTAATGATCGTATTAATTAATCAGTCACTATAGAATGTAAAAACGGAACCTTACTTCGGTAAGGTTTTTCTTTATTGTTAAACCTAAAAATTACCACCAAATCCATTTACCGTAAATAATTTGTGTTATATAATCCAATGAAATGATAGATAAGGAGTGTAGTATATGAATAAAAGAACTATCTTCTATTTATTAACTTGTATACTACTGGTAGCTAGTACTACTTATATAATATGTAACAAAAGAGAACAAGTGCCACCTATATTAGTATGGGACGAACAAGAATACTATGTTACGAATGAACCTGCCAAAGTAGAAGAAGTTGGGCAAAAACTTGGCGAAGTAACAAAGAAAATTAAAACAAGTAAAAAACCTACTAAAAATAGAGAATCTAATACATTACAAGAGAAAACAGAAGTATTCACAATGATTGAGGAAGGAAAAAGTGATTACCCGCCTTTAATCATAAAGGAAGCTTATAGTGATGAATATAGGGTAGTGAGGCCGATGTTGAAGCAAGTATTATGATGAAAAGGAGGTTCATATGCAGACACTAACTCCGCATCCGTAGTCGTTAAGAAAAATATTTGTCTTTTTCCTCCTATCGGTGCCGCTTACATTTTGATGAATAGAGGAGCAATACAAAAGAGAGATTACATTTTATATTTATTATTTGCTACTATGAATATATCACTCTGGTTATCGCTTATGATTTTTGATCGGAGTATGTGGATGGTATTAGATAGTAGGGAACAGAAAATGTGGTTCATTTGTGCTACGGATACAGATTGATAGAAGAGAGGCCTTGTAGGAATGCTGCAAGGCCCTTTATCTTTTGGAAATTAATAGAAAATAAATCATATAAATGCTATACTAAAAAATGTTTGTAATGTCAGTTTCATAATATTGTATGATGCTGACTTACTAGAAAAGATAAGAGGAGAATGAACGTGCAAAAGATAAAGAGATTATTGCTATTAATGATGGTAGTAGGATTAACAGCAGGTGTTTTAGCAGGGTGTGCAAATCCGAAAGATACTACAGAAGAATTTTTAACAGCGATACAAAAAGGTGATGTAGAAAAGGCTCGTACATTTGTTGAGAGTGACAAGGAATTTAATAAACTAAATGAAAAAACAGATGATGCTGAGGCAAAAGCAATGCTAAGTGCAATTACAAAGAACTTTAAATTTGAAAAGCTAGAAGAAGTATCGAAAAAGGATGATAAAGCAGAAGTGAAAGTGAAAATTACATCTGCTGATCTATCCGTTGCTGTAACAAAAGCAGTGGGAGAAGTTATGCCAATGGCCTTCGCTAGCGCATTTAGCGAAGGCAAAGAACAATCTGAAAAAGCGATTGAAAAAACAATGACCTCAACTATCATCAAAAACTTAACGGATAAAGATGCAGCAATGGCAACTCGGGAGGTTACATTGAACTTAAAGAAAGACAAAGATGGCGACTATAAAATCGTTGCTGACGATAACTTGAAAGAAGTATTGTTTGCAAATGCGAAGTCTTTGGAGAAGATGTTTGGTGGGAAGTAATTGAATTAGATAAAAAAGAGACGCCATATCACGTAGAAGGTTGATATGGTGTCTCTTTTTTATGACCCCGGAGAGGCTCGAACTCACGACCTCCACCCTGTCAAGGTGGCGCTCTCCCTGCTGAGCTACGGGATCCCAACTATAAATGTTACCATCAGCAATGTATTTTCATTTCATTCGTGTAATCGGAGAATTTGTACAATTTGTTGAGTATTGTAACATTTGATGTATTCCTATAATAGCAACAAACTTTAATGGTGTAAAGGTTAAATTTCTGAATATTCATATTCTAATTTTTGTATAAAAAAATAAGCCCCGAAGAGCTTATTTTAATAATAATATCAACGCAATTATCAATGATATTTTCAAAAATACAATCATAAATAATGGAGCTTGTTCATAAGCTATCGTCCTGTAACTGTCATTCCTGCTGTGTAAATTGTATCAATAGAACCGTCAGCGCCTTTTATTTCGACTTTATAACGATATGTTCCATCCTCATAAATATCATCGCCATATCCTGTGAAAGTTGCAATTTCATCATTGCTTCCAGCTGGGACCCATTGATTTTGCCAACGGAAGTTGGTTTCAAATTCTCCCCATCTATCGCCATATTTCTTTTCAAGGCTGACATTGTAATGAATTTCTTCAGCTCGGTCATTTGTAATTCTTGCAATTACGCTGTTACCAAAAGTAACTTGTGTAGAGTGTACCTGAACTGTAACACCGTTCACCGTTTCACCAGGACCACAAATGTAATGACAACCATCCCATCCGTCAGCATGTGCCTTCGGTGTTTCAATGTTCATAACCGTTAAACCGCCTAAAGCTAATGCGCCAGTTAATAATACTTTACCAAATGTTTTCACTTGAAATTCCCCCTAAGTATATTCTCAATTCGTTCGATAGATATCACATTAATCTAATGGAACGTTTTTTCCTTAAGTGTATTCGCTATGAATCTTTCATCTTGTAGTAATCTAATCACTACATAAAATTTAATAGTTTTGATTCCATATATGTATCATGATTTACATAGAACAAATCTGTTAATACGCTTTGGTTATTTACTTATTCCACTACTTCTTATTACCTTTTATTGGTAAAACGTTGGTTTTATTATATAACATTATTATCTATTTACAAGAGAAAATAATACTGTATGCAAAAATGCATAATAAAAAACACTGCTTGTATTCTAGATTACAGATTAAATGGAGTGTTGGGTTTCAATTAATATTTGAGTGGAACTTAATGCTAATTTTTTATGCTTAACAGTATGCATATATCATCGTTTATTAAAGTCATAATTGATAAACCTTGTTCAGGGGACGCTCTTCCTGCTGAGCTACAGAATCTTCAAAAGGGAAAGTATAAGCGATTATGCTAGTAATGTATGAAGGAATAATGATGAGAAGCGAATTTAGTAGAAAGTAGTCTTTGGATGTAGTGTTTATATTATTTACGATACCAATCCAAAGGACCTTCAGCACTCAAATCAACAAGAAAAGGGAGTAAGAAATGTAAAGGTAAGCTTATAAGTTCTGGCATAGCGTTCACCGTTTTCTTTGATAGATATTGTCTCATAAAACAATACGGACAATCCTTTTCAAATGTCACGAGTATTGCCCATACATCTTTTATTGTCCACTTCGTTTTACAATACGTACAACGCGTCATGAGGTTCCTCCTCATTTTAAGTTTTCTTCTAGTATACTCCATTCCATTGTAAGAAAGTCATTTGTATTTGGTGTGGTAAAATGTAAGTTGTTTTATTTTTATGTGAATCTATTCAGTCATTTATGAACAATTACATATCATTTGATATTTTTGCAGAATGATAGATTTTCAGTTTCAATATACCAATTGGCCAATATATCCTTTTTACAATTTACTGAAAATCATGTATAACAGAGATACATGATTATTTTATCTCGCTATTTGCGGGCAGTAAGATCCCTTACCTCGAAATTCAGCAAAAGTAAAGAAGTTAGGTTCGGGTCGGAATGCCCGTAAAAGTCCGATTCGTGAGGGTTGATGAAAGTTTCACTTTATAAATATTCAGAAGTAGAGGGAGAAAAGTTGTAATGGTAAGAAAAACGTTCAAGATGCGCGTGTCTAAAAATAGAACGATTTCGATTAATGGATCGATTCTTGATGTGGATGTTACACATGATGAATTTTTACAAGAGTTTGTTGAGTGGGTTGATTCTAAAGGTTGGTCGTTTATGGGAATAACAGATGAGATTACGCCCGAGGAAGCTAGTCAAAAGTTAATAGATTCGTTGATTGATGAGAAGGATAAGAAAGAGTAATTCCTTCTTATTTTTATTGTATATTTATGTTCTTTATCGTAAAAGTATGATATAGTAAAAAATAGTGAAAATTCTTCCAATATAATACAAATTACATATGATTGGTAGATTTATTATTTTGTTAAGGAGTAAATGGAAAAGGGAGAGTCATATGGTAAATTTTAAGAAAATTTTGGTTTTTATTACAGTTATTTGTTCGTTTTTTTTGACGCCCATAACATTGCGTGCTGAGACGAATATTGGAGTAAATCCAGAACAAGTTGCACCACCACCTGCGGAAGGACCGAATGTTTTTAGTCAGTTTGCAACGACAATTGATGCAAAAACAGGAGATGTTTTGTATGACAAAAACGCATATCACCGCGCATTTCCTGCTAGTACGACGAAGGTGTTAACAGCGATTTTACTCATGGAGCATACAAAGCCAGAGGATCAATTTACATTTTCACAATTAGCATTAGATCAAGAGAAGAGTAATTATCAAATTGAGTTTCAACCTGGAGAGACAATTAATAGAAATACTGCGCTTATGATTTTAATGGTGCTGAGTGCGAATGATGTGTCGTATGCGATTGCGGAGCGGATTGGCGGGAGTGTTGAGAATTTTGCTAATATGATGAATGAGAAAGCGAAGCAATTAGGGGCGAAAGATAGCCACTTTGTAACACCGAATGGATTGCATGATCCGAACCATTATACGACGCCGTATGATATGGCTATGATTACGAAGGGTGTGCAAAAGTATCCTGAAATTTTACAAGCGATGAATACGAAAAGAACGACAGTTACGACGTCTAGGCAGACGGTGTCTATTTTTAATAAATCTAATTTTTTTGAAAATCCATATAGCATTGGCGGTAAGACAGGGTTTACGAATGAAGCACGTAATACACTTGTTTTATTAAATGAGAAAGATGGAAATCGTATTATAAGCGTAGTAATGGCTTCTCAAAGACCTGAAATTTATGAAGATTTGAAGCAGATGGCGGAATATTCTTTCGGTCAATTTACGAAGCAAATGGTGCTTGATAAACATAATTGGCATCAAAAAACAACATATTTAAATAAAGATGTTAATTCTGAGTTGGAACAAAGTGCGGAGCTTATGCTTAAGAAAGATGAAGGGAAAAATGTGAAAACTATTTTCCGGGCGGCTTCATTAGATAAAGAATCTTTATATCATAAAGGAATACATCGTGGTGAGGTAGTTGGTGCAGTTGATATTACGAAAAATAATCAAACAATTGCGACGGTAAATGTTCTTTCAACAGAAGATGTCACTTTTACGATGCCTAAAAAAGATACAACTATGCCTGAAGTAAAAGACTCAAATGTGAAAGTAATAAGTGTTGGGATAGGTGCGATTATATTATTTGGAGCAATTTTATATGTAGTGTTGCGCCGAAATACAAAAGGAATGAAATCAGAAGGTAAATAAATTACTAATAAAAAGACTGTGTAAAATTTTGGCACAGTCTTTTTTCTATATTTTAAATAACTAATAATTGTAAATTTTCTTATTGCAATAACTTAAAGTTCGTTATATCATTTACTTGTGTTCTTGTTAAAGAACACAGTGGATATTGCATACTTCAAATAATATAAAACAACGGAGAGGGAGAGAGACGATGAAATTAATATGGAAGATAATTAGCAACGCGATCTCATTTGTTTTATTTGCATTGATGGTTTTTTTAGCTTTTGTAGTTATTTCTTCAAAAGCAAGCGGTGGTGATCCGACAGTGATGGGATATCAATTTAAGAGCGTTCTTTCAGGATCAATGGAGCCGACGTTTTTAACAGGATCAATCATTGCAATAGAACCAAACAAAGATGGTTCTAAATATCAAAAAGGTGATGTTATTACCTTTAAAGAGAAAGATCAAAAAATTATCACTCACCGTATTATCGGTGTGAAAGATACAAATGGAAAAGTAATGTATGAAACAAAAGGGGATAACAACAACGGACCAGATTTAGAGCCAGTACTTGCAGAAAATGTAGTTGGAAAGTATGCAGATATTACAGTTCCGTATGTTGGTTATTTACTGAATTATGCGAATTCAAAAGCGGGAGCAGCATTGCTTCTTATTATTCCAGGAGTCTTTTTACTTGGGTATTCCGCGATTTCTATTTTTGGTGCTATTCGTAGCATTGACGGAGAAAAGAAAGATAAAAAAGTAGAACAATCTGTCTAGTTCGTTTGGTTATACTTTCCGTTTAGGAAGTTAACAAATATATATTAAGGGGATATGGACATGACTTTAAAGAAAAAATTAGGAATGGGTATTACATCAGCAGTATTAGGAGCAGCTTTAGTTGGTGGAGGAACATTTGCATTTTTCAGTGATAAAGAAGTGTCAAATAATACATTTGCGGCTGGAACACTGGATTTAGCATTAAATCCATCAACAGTTGTTAACGTATCGAATTTAAAACCTGGGGATACAATTGAAAAAGAATTTAAACTAGAAAATAAAGGCTCTTTAAATATTAAAAAGGTTCTACTGAAAACAGATTATAATGTAGAAGATGTAAAGAAAGACAATAAAGATGATTTTGGTAAACATATTAAAGTAACATTCTTAAAAAATGTAGATAAGCATGAGACAATTGTGAAACAAACTACTTTAGATAAATTAAAAGGTGACACACTTACAGCTGTAGATAATGATTTATCGGCTTGGTTCTGGGATGAAAAAGGTATTTCAGCAGGTAAATCTGATAAATTCAAAGTGAAATTCGAGTTCGTTGATAATGGAAAAGATCAAAATCAATTCCAAGGCGATAAGTTACAATTAAATTGGACGTTTGATGCACAACAAACAGCAGGTGAAGAAAGATAATAAGAAAAAGGGCTATCACATGGATAGCCCTTTTTCTATTTTTCTAGTATTTGTCTATCAATTTTAATAGTTCTTTACTATAATATAGATAATGTTCTGTATAAAGAACGTAATGTTCGATGGGAGAGATTAAGATGCTGAAAAGACCGCGTAATTTTAAAAAGATGTTTATATTGCCGTGTATGTGTTCTATTACGTTTTATTTAGGATCTCAAATTATGACGCATACAGAAGCGGCGTTCATTCATGAAACGAAAGTAGAAGCGACGCTTTCTACAGCAATTATATTTCCGAAAACAGTTAATACGTTAAAAGAGCAATCTGAGAAACATAAACAGTTTATTGAGCGTGAGTATGGAACGATGAAGGGAAAATCGAAAGCAACTTCTATTGAAGAAATAAAACAGGCGATTTCTGTATGGCAACAAGGGCGTGAGAAAATTGTTGCTGAGAAGGAAGCCCTGCAAAATGTATATACTGAAATAGAAGCTCCTTACAATCAAATACAAGAAGAATTAAAGGTAAATAAAGAT
Organism: Bacillus sp. B2-WWTP-C-10-Post-4; assembly: GCF_009183805.1. Classification (NCBI taxonomy): domain Bacteria; kingdom Bacillati; phylum Bacillota; class Bacilli; order Caryophanales; family Bacillaceae; genus Bacillus; species Bacillus sp. B2-WWTP-C-10-Post-4. The sequence continues at coordinate 7,782 of NZ_WEII01000095.1, forward strand.
GAGTCGATGCAGCAAGTGTCCATATATGTAAATGAAGGCTTCCGCAGTATCAAAGAGAAGCGTGACTATATTGAGAAAGAAATTAGCTTGAAAGCTATTGATGAGCAAATTCAGGCTCTTCAGCAACAATTAAACGTTGCAATTGAAGCAGAAGAACAGAAGAAAGCCGAAGAACAGAAGAAAGTAGAAGAACAGAAGAAAGCCGAAGAACAGAAGAAAGTAGAAGAACAGAAGAAAGTAGAAGAACAGAAGAAAGTAGAAGAACAGAAGAAAGTAGAAGAACAGAAGAAAGCCGAAGAACAGAAGAAAGTAGAAGAACAGAAGAAAGTAGAAGAACAGAAGAAAGCCGAAGAACAGAAAAAGCTAGAAGAGCAAAAGAAAGCGGAGTAACTGCTTTAGTGAAACAGCCGGAAAACAAGAATGTGGTGTAAGAGAGAGTGAACGAATAAGCAAGACTAGTAATATTTATACGAGTGTGAGGGAACGTTAGCCCTCACCTCTTTGTTTTTCTTTTTTCTTATAGTATTAAATGATTTGAGTGTGAAAAAAGTTATAAATTATCATTGTTTTTTTCTGAAAAGTCTAAATGATATTGAGAAATAAAAATAACTGAAAATATTAATAAATATGTGTTGTGTTTATATAGAGTTGTTCGTTATAATGAACATAAGGTTTTTAAAAAAGAACACATATTAGCTAAGCTAATATAGTTTTCTTTACATCTCTTATTGAAAAATAAGTGATAAAAATATAAAAAAAGCTAGGGGGAATTGATTGTGAGTCTGAAAAAGAAATTAGGTATGGGAGTTGCATCAGCAGCATTGGGGTTAGCTTTAATTGGTGGAGGAACATTTGCATTCTTTAGCGATAAAGAAGTATCAAACAATACATTTGCAGCTGGGACGTTAGACCTTACATTAAACCCTAAGACGCTTGTAGATATTAAAGATTTAAAACCAGGGGATTCTGTTAAGAAAGAGTTCTTATTACAAAACAGCGGTTCGTTAACTATTAAAGACGTTAAATTAGCAACAAAGTATACTGTTAAAGATGCAAAAGGTGATAATGCTGGTGAAGACTTTGGTAAGCACGTTAAAGTAAAATTCCTTTGGAACTGGGATAAACAAAGTGAGCCTGTATACGAAACAACTTTAGCAGACTTACAAAAAGTTGATCCAGATCTTTTAGCTAAAGATATCTTTGCTCCTGAGTGGGGAGAAAAGGGTGGATTAGCAGCTGGTACAGAGGATTATCTATGGGTACAATTTGAATTTGTAGATGATGGAAAAGACCAAAATATCTTCCAAGGTGATACATTGAATTTAGAATGGACATTCAATGCTAACCAAGAAGCTGGGGAAGAAAAATAATAAAAAAAGCGGGTATTCCCGCTTTTTTTTATAAAGAAAAAGAAGTGCTGGTTGTAAGCACTTCTTTCTATTATTATTTTTGATTTTGCTTCCACTTTGTAAATTCAAGAAATTCACGAAATTGTTCTTTGGAGACACCAGAGTTCATTGCATCTTTAACGAGTTGTGTCCATTCGGAGTCTAGGTTAGTTTCCTTTGTTGTTTCATCATGAAGTAAAGTATCAACTGGAATTTGTAGAACTGCTGCGATCTTTTCAAGAAACTGAATGGAAGGGTTTTTTTGTAAATTTCGTTCTATAGAACTAATGTAAGATTTAGCAACGCCAGCTTTTTCGGCAAGTTCAGTTAATGAAATCCCTTTTTGTAAACGAAGGCGTTTTATACGTTCTCCAATCATATTTGCGCACCTTTCTATCAATATGTAGTTGTCTTATGATGTCATTATTATAACATAAACTTCGTTAAAAAGAACAAACCTATTGAGCCTGACTGGATGGCTTCATACGTTGGAAAAATTGCTCGATGTCTTGCATGGCGATACCGGCATCTAGAGCTTCAAGTATTAAATCAATCCATTCTTGATCCAGTGCGTCTGTCTTATCTTTGTACAAATGTAATTCCTCCCTAATTATCGGTCATAATTGCTGCTACAGAATACATGATAATGAAATCCGATTTTGTGTTTTATATAGTGAATTATCAAATATTGTGTAGATGAAACAAAGATAAAATCCCCATTAAACTCCCTCTATGGAAATTATAAATTGTTCGATAAAAACTTTCAATATTTTCAGAAAACATTGTTGAATTGTGATATATTCGTATGCTAACTATGAAATTTTTACAAATATATTAAAAACATTACATAATATGACTAAATATTGAAAAAATATTGAATTTTTAATAAAATTTAATTTGTAATACATATTATTTATTAGGGGAGGAAATAAGGGATGAACAAGAAACCGTTCAAAGTTTTGTCATCAATCGCATTGACAGCTGTATTAGGCCTTTCATTCGGAGCTGGCACTCAATCTGCATATGCTGAAACGCCTGTGAATAAAACAGCTACGAGCCCAGTGGATGATCATTTAATTCCGGAAGAACGTTTAGCAGATGCATTAAAAAAACGTGGGGTAATTGATTCGAAGGCTTCAGAGACAGAAACAAAGAAAGCAGTCGAAAAGTATGTAGAGAACAAAAAGGGTGAAAATCCTGGGAAAGAAGCAGCGAATGGGGACCAACTTACGAAAGATGCATCCGACTTTTTAAAGAAAGTGAAAGATGCGAAAGCAGACACGAAAGAAAAATTAAATCAACCAGCAACAGGCACACCTGCAGCGACAGGCCCAGTTAAAGGCGGTCTAAATGGTAAAGTACCAACTTCTCCAGCGAAACAAAAAGACTATAACGGTGAAGTTCGTAAAGACAAAGTACTCGTTTTACTTGTAGAGTACGCTGACTTTAAACATAATAATATCGACAAAGAGCCTGGATATATGTATTCTAACGATTTTAATAAAGAACATTATGAAAAAATGTTATTCGGCAACGAGCCATTTACATTAGATGATGGAAGTAAAATTGAAACGTTTAAACAATATTACGAAGAACAATCTGGTGGTAGTTACACAGTGGACGGAACAGTTACAAAATGGTTAACAGTTCCTGGTAAGGCGGCTGATTACGGTGCAGATGCTGCTAGCGGCGGCCATGATAATAAAGGACCAAAAGGGCCACGTGATTTAGTAAAAGATGCATTAAAAGCAGCTGTAGATAGTGGTATTGATTTATCAGAGTTCGACCAATTTGATCAATACGATGTAAATGGTGATGGAAATAAAAATCAACCAGACGGTTTAATCGATCACTTAATGATTATTCATGCGGGTGTTGGACAAGAAGCAGGCGGTGGTAAATTAGGCGATGATGCAATTTGGTCGCACCGTTGGACAGTTGGACCAAAGCCATTCCCAATTGAAGGTACACAAGCGAAAGTACCATATTGGGGTGGAAAGATGGCAGCATTCGACTACACAATTGAACCAGAAGATGGAGCGGTTGGTGTATTCGCACATGAATATGGTCACGATTTAGGTCTTCCAGATGAGTACGATACACAATATAGTGGTCAAGGTGAGCCGATTGAAGCTTGGTCTATTATGAGTGGCGGAAGCTGGGCTGGTAAAATCGCTGGAACGACGCCAACGAGTTTCTCACCACAAAATAAAGAGTTTTTCCAAAAAACAATCGGTGGTAACTGGGCAAATATCGTAGAAGTAGATTACGAGAAATTAAATAAAGGTATCGGTCTAGCGACATATTTGGATCAAAGTGTTACGAAATCTAACCGTCCGGGTATGATTCGTGTTAACTTACCAGACAAAGATATAAAAACAATTGAGCCGGCATTTGGAAAACAGTATTACTACAGCACAAAAGGTGATGATCTTCATACGAAGATGGAAACACCACTGTTCGATTTAACAAATGCAACGACTGCAAAATTTGACTTCAAATCATTATATGAAATTGAAGCAGAGTATGATTTCCTTGAAGTACACGCTGTAACGGAAGATGGTCAACAAACGTTAATTGAAAGACTTGGTGAGAAAGCAAATAGTGGAAATGCACATTCGACAAATGGAAAATGGATTGACAAATCATATGATTTAAGTCAATTCAAAGGCAAGAAAGTAAAATTAACATTTGATTACATTACTGATGGTGGTTTAGCATTAAATGGATTCGCTCTTGATAATGCTTCATTAACAGTAGATGGTAAAGTAGCATTCTCTGATGACGCAGAAGGTACACCACAATTAAAATTAGATGATTTCGTTGTATCTAACGGAACAGAGAAGAAAAAACATAACTACTATGTTGAGTGGAGAAACTATGCTGGGGCAGATAATGCGTTGAAATTTGCTCGCGGTCCAGTATTTAACACTGGTATGGTTGTATGGTATGCAGATTCAGCTTATACAGATAACTGGGTTGGTGTACATCCAGGACACGGTTTCCTTGGTGTAGTTGATTCTCATCCAGAAGCAATTGTTGGTACTTTAAATGGTAAACCAACAGTTAAGAGTAGTACACGATTCCAAATCGCTGATGCAGCGTTCTCATTCGACAAAACGCCAGCTTGGAAAGTCGTATCTCCAACGCGTGGAACATTTACGTATGATGGTTTAGCAGGCGTACCAAAGTTTGATGATTCTAAAGCGTATATTAATCAACAGATTCCAGATGCAGGACGTATTTTACCGAAGCTTGGTTTGAAATTTGAAGTAGTAGGACAAGCTGATGATAATTCTGCAGGTGCTGTTCGTTTATATCGTTAATACAGTAAAACTACCGAGAGATTTTCTTTCGGTAGTTTTTTTGTGAGCAATGAATTTTATATAGCTGAAAAAGTCATATATAATGTAACCTTAAGAATAGAAATTTGTTATATATGAAGTCTATATAAATAATGAAAGAATTGGATAAAAATAGTGGGAGAAGGTGAGTGAATGAGTATTTCCTCTATTGTAAGTAGGCAAAAGGAATATTTTTTAAAAGGGCATACGAGAAGCATCGAAATGAGGAAGAATAATTTGAAGAAGCTTTATGAAGGCATTCAGCGTTTTGAAGAAGAAATATTTCAGGCATTGAAATTAGATTTAAATAAGTCAGTTCACGAGTCGTTTACAACGGAAGTTGGATATGTATTAAAAGAAATTTCCTTTCAATTGAAACATATGTCATCGTGGAGTAAACCGAAACGAGTTCGAACAGCACTCACTCATTTTGGATCAAAAGGAAAAGTAGTGCCAGAACCGTATGGTGTGACGCTTATTATTGCACCGTGGAACTATCCTTTTCAATTAGCAATTGCACCACTTGTAGGAGCACTGGCAGCTGGAAATACAATCGTTTTAAAGCCGTCAGAGTTAACGCCAAGCGTTTCAAAAGTGCTTAAGAGAATGTTAGATGAATTATTCCCAGAAGAGCTTGTAGCGGTAGTAGAAGGTGGCGTTGAAGAGAGTACATCTTTGCTGAGGGAACCGTTTGATTATATTTTCTTTACTGGTAGTGTTGGAGTTGGAAAAGTTGTAATGGAAGCAGCAGCGAAACAGTTGACACCGCTCACTTTAGAACTTGGCGGGAAAAGTCCTTGTATTGTACATAAAGATGCAAAGATAGAGATGACAGCAAGAAGAATTGTTTGGGGTAAGTTTTTAAATGCAGGGCAGACGTGTGTAGCGCCTGATTATATGTATGTGCATTCTTCCGTGAAAGAAAAGCTAATTGAGGCACTGCGACATGAAATTACAGAGCAGTATAGTAAAGAACCTTTGCGAAATGAAAATTATGTGCGTATTGTAAGTGAGCGTCATTTTGAACGATTATGTGGATTCTTACAAGATGGTCAAGTCGTAATTGGTGGAAACTATAAGAAAGATACATTACATATTGAACCGACAGTACTAGCGGATATTACATGGAAAGATACTGTTATGGAAGATGAAATTTTTGGTCCGATTTTACCAATCATAGAGTACGACAACATAGAAGATGTAATTGGCACAATCCAGCAACATCCGAAGCCGTTAGCGTTATATGTATTTTCTGAAGATAAAGAAGTACAAAAGAAAGTGACGAGTAATATTTCATATGGTGGAGGCTGTATTAATGATGTTGTCTATCATCTTGCCACGCCATATTTACCTTTTGGGGGTGTTGGAAGTAGTGGATTAGGGGGTTATCATGGGAAAGAAAGTTTTCGGACTTTTTCACATTATAAAAGCATTTTAGCCCAATCTACAGCATTCGACATGAAAATTCGTTACTCTTCTACAAAAAGTGCTTTAAAATTCATACGAAAGTTGTTAAAATGATGATGGTGTTTATCAGTAGGCGTAGCCGTATGATAATAGCCCCTTCGCAATGGAAGGGGTTTTTCTGTTCGACGTTATGTATCATGCGAAAATGAATCCAACATACTACATAAAGAATAGAAACGAACGCTTGTTAAATAATCATTTTTGTTTGGATCGAAACAAAAAATAGTCTATAGAACGTAAATA